>CAZZGS010000129.1:0-9512 GCA_964653845.1 uncultured Bryobacter sp. | reverse complement strand
CAATTTAACTGACTTTGAGGCGACGCCGCTGCATGAGGTTTTTGCCGCAGTGGTTCGTGAGGCTGCGGGCTTTGGAGTGGAAGTGGCGGGTAGCGAATTGATTGGGTTCATTCCGCGAGCGGCAGTTGAAGCTGGGTTTGCCGCAGCATTGCGATTTGAACGTTTCCGTAAGGATTCGGTGCTTGAGAACTCGCTCGAAGCTAAACTGGAATCATAGTGCTTGTATCAATTGAGCCCGCAAAGTCGAAGCGTCCGGAATGGCTGAAGGCCCCTGCGCCCGTTGGGGAAAATTACCGCGACCTGAAACAGTTGGTGACTGAGCTGAAGCTGCACACGGTTTGCGAAAGCGCGGCGTGCCCAAATATCGGAGACTGCTGGAACCGGCGGACGGCGACATTCATGATTCTGGGGAACCTGTGTACGCGGCGTTGCGGGTTTTGCGCAGTGCAGAAGGGGGCTCCCCTGGCTGTCGACCAGGATGAGCCGCGTCGTGTGGCGGAAGCTGTGTCGCGGATGGGCTTGAAGTTTGCCGTGATCACAAGCGTCAATCGCGATGACCAGCCCGATGGCGGGGCAGGGATTTTTGCGGCAACGATTCGCGCGATTCGTGAGCGTGTGCCTGGGTGTGGAGTGGAAGTTCTTGTGCCTGACTTTCAAGGCTCGCATGAGGCGATGGATATCGTTCTTGAGGCTCGTCCGGATGTGCTGAATCACAATACCGAGACGGTGCCTCGCTTGTACAAGCAGGTGCGTCTTGGGGCTCGCTTTGAGCGGAGTCTCGATATGTTGGCTTATGTGAAACAGAAGAGCCTTGTGACGCCGACCAAGTCCGGGCTGATGCTTGGCTTGGGGGAGACACTGGATGAGGTGCGGGAAGTGATGCGGATGCTGCGCGACCATCAGGTGGATATTCTCACGTTGGGGCAGTATTTGCGGCCTTCTGTGAAGCATCTGCCGATTGTTCGCTATGTACCGGTTGAGGATTTTGCCGCGCTCAAAGCGTACGGGGTTGAGCTTGGTTTTCGGCATGTAGAGAGCGGACCGCTAGTTCGTTCTAGCTATCACGCCGACGAAGCCGTAAAATAGGCGAAGAGATCACGAATATTGGAGAGTGCACTTCAGGCGCAGCTTGCGTTATTGCGCAAGCGCATGGAGAAGGTGGATGCGCGATTTGTAGCTTCCCTTGAGGAGCCGCGCGTTCCGGACTCGTCGTGCCTTGGCGGGGTTGAAGTGGAAACTGAACTGGGCCGTCATCTTGAGGTGGAGCGATTCTACCCGAATGATCATCAACACGGGAATGTGCTTGTGGAGCGCCTGCAGGGGCTTGAGGGGCGTCGCTGGACTTATCTGGATACCGAGACGACGGGGCTTGCGGGAGGGGCTGGTACGCTGGCCTTTCTGATTGGTGCGGCCAGCGTGACGCGTGAGGGTTTTGTGCTGAAGCAGTGGTTTATCCGGGAGCACGGTGAGGAAGCCAGTGCGCTGCATTCGCTCTCCGCTTACCTGGCAGACTTCGATACGCTAGTGAGCTATAACGGGCGCAGTTATGATCAGCCGTTGCTTGAGACTCGTTTTACACTGGCGAGGCAGAAGACGCCTTTCTCGCGGCTGGAGCATCTGGATTTGCTCTATGGGGCGAGGCGATTGTGGAAGCTGCGATTTGAGTCTTGCCGGCTGGTGGAGTTGGAGCGGCAGATTCTTGGACACCAGCGAGTGGGGGATGTGCCGGGGGAAATGATTCCGCAGTTGTATTTCGACTTCCTTCGGACCGGGCGAGCTGAGCGGCTGAAGGCAGTGCTGGAGCATAATGCGCTGGACATTCTATCACTGGCGTTTTTGGCTGGTGTTATTCCTGTTGCCTTTGACGATCCGCTGGCTTGTCAGCTTACGCATGGGGCGGAATTGAGCGGACTGGCCCGGTGGCTGGGGGCGCAAGAGCGGCTGGAAGAGGCTGCCGTTCTTTATCGCCGGGCGATCGATGCGCAGATGAGCGATGAGTTGATGTTTCGATGCCTATGGGAACTGAGTTTGATCGAAAAGAAGCAATTGCGGATTACCGAAGCACTGACGATTTGGACTGACCTTGCACAATCGAAGAACCCGTACCGGGCAGATTGCCTGGTGGAACTGGCGAAGTACTATGAACACACAGAGAAGAATCTGTTCATGGCTCTTGAGTGCGCCAGCGAAGCTCTCAACTGGCAACGAAGCGTCGAGTTGTTGCACCGGCAGGAGCGATTGCACAGGAAGATTTCTGCATCACGGCCGGGGCGACTGCTTTAAGGTTAGTTCCTTAGACGGCATGAGCTCTTATCACCTAGAGCGGGATTTTTTTGCGTTTTTGGGTTCTTGCCCGGTTTAGGGTAAGAGATGGCAGTCTGCCATGTTTCGATGCATGAATCTCTCTCTTAAATCTGTGACTTTGTATGAACCTGAATCTGCGAGGCGCTGGGAAGGCTTGGACCTGTTGCGCGGTGTTGCAGCCTGCATGGTCTTTGTTTTTCATTATGCCGGGATGACAAGCCCATACACGGGAGGTAATTTTGCCTGGGAGAGCTTTGAAGCTCTTGCGTTGAAGCTTGGGAGCGTAGGCACCAATGTGCTGCTGATGTTGAGCGGTTTTCTGATCAGCAAAAGTTTGTCGCGCCCCACGTTCTCCTACTGGGAATTTCTGATTCGGCGAAGCCTGCGGATCTTTGTTCCATACACTGCGATTGTTGGTTTGACGGGAGTGTTTCTAATGGTCTTTCCTGTCTTTGCCAAAGATCATGCCGGGCAGAGCCTTGCAGCCTACTATTTACAACAGTTGCTTTTGTGGCCGGGCCTGTTTCCGAGCCGTCCCTTGCTGACCGTGAGCTGGACGTTGAGCTATATTTTTGCCGGATACTGCATCATTCCGTTGGTCGCAATTTTGTGGGGCAGAGCGGCTGGTTACCTCAAGCTCTGGGTACTTGTGCTGAGTCTGTGCCTGGTGTTGAATGTCCTGACCGGCTGCCCGATGATTCGAGTCTGCTATATTCCGGCTGGCTGCATTCTGGCGGAACTGGTGATGAGAGATCAGGCGGCGTTAACTAGTCGCTGGTCTCTCTTGAGGACCTTGGTGCTTGGGCTTGCCTTCCTGAGTCTTCGATTTGCGCTTGAGTCTGAGCCGGGAGAAGTGCGGAGAGTTTTGTATTTCTTTTGCGGGCTCGGCGCTGTATCGTCGCTGGCAATATTATCGATCTATTGGAGCCAGATTGTGCGGGTCAACTTTCAGATCTTGCCGTTGAGGGTACTCAATTTCATCGGGCGGCGCGGATATTCCTTTTATCTTCTGCATGGGGCTGTGACCAAGCTGTTTGTGCTTGTCTGTGTGGCAACTGCTCCGGGCGTCTTTGCACATTGGTTTACGAGCGCGTCGTTGCTTCTGATTTGCCTGGTTGTGAGTTCCGTTGTGGCTGAAATCAGCTTTCAGTTGCTCGAATGCCAGCGTCTGAACCTGGCTTCAGGCTTGAGCGAGTTGCCGGTAGGTAAATAGTTCCACATTGTGCTGGGCCAGGAGTTCTTTTGCTTCATTGCTGGTCCAGAATTGATAGTCGGCCCAGCGGTATTCCCAGGAGTTGGTGATGGCTCGGATCTCTGCGTCTTCTTTGGCGAGGTGAATGATCAACTTGGTTATGCCGGGTTCGAGCTTGCCGATGAAGTCGCGGTAGCTGACGCGGCGCTCGGCATAATTCTTGCCGTTGACTCCGGTGACGAGACGGTCGAGCATCGCGAAACCCTGACTTTGTTTCTCGCGAAGCATGTCGAGGGTGATTGGATAACCCTTGAGCTCGGCTTCGCTCACCTTGAGTGGTTTAGGGAGCATGCAGGGGACGCCATATTCTTTGGCGAGGCGTGTGTAGACTTCAAAGAAATCCGGGCGGGCGTAGAGGGTGCCCATGTGCGTGTCGAGGTGAGTGAATTTGAGGCCGTAGGCGCGGGCGCGTTCGATTTGTGCGCGCAGCTCGATTTCGATTTCGGCCGGGCTGGCATTTGTGGCTGTGGATCTGACGTCGCGCCACATGTAGCCCTCGTTGTCGATGAGGCCTTTCACTTTGTCGATCGAAGCTACTGGGCGCCAGCGGAAATACTTCCATTCGCTGGTGAGGGTAAGATGAACGCCGAGATCCATGGTTGGATTCTTTTTCGCCCAATCGCAAAACTCCTGAACCCACGGGCAGGGCATCATGACACTTGCTGAGGAGACGAGGCCCTTCTCCATCGCCTCGCTAGTGGCGATATTGGCGGAGTGGCACATGCCGGCGTCATCGGCGTGAACGATGAGGCGCTTGGTTGGAACAGATTGTGCGGAGGCGGCAAGGGTGGCTCCGGCGAGGGTAATAAAATTGCGACGAAACATGTCGTTGATTATCTCGCGGTTGAGGGGCGAGAGTTTGGCATGTGAGTTGCATGTTGATTGGCATGAAGGAAATCTCCTCATTCCGACCTACGCTCCAATCCGTTTCGGGACAGCAATATGCTGGCCGCAGTGGACGGCGTGCACTTGGCGATATCGCTGCCAAGAAGACCAGTGCCGCTCCGGTAAAGAGTTTTCAGGGAAGTCTGGCCAGCTCCAAAGTGGCACTGGCTCAGCCATTGGCTTCCCAAATTGGAACAACAGTAAGAGCCAGTTCGAATGCCAGTATTTTGTCGGCGATTGGTGCCAATTCTTCAGCATCGAGGCAGAATTCTGCCGCAGACGGATTTGGACGCATACCGGCAACGCCGCCGCGCAGCCCGATTAATCCAGTTGAAACGGTACCTGTACCGGGGCCGGCTGTGCCTGTGAAGTTGAATAGCCTGCAGCAGAAGTGGATGGATGCCAACACCGGCAACTTCGCCAATTTGATGTTAAACAACCTAAGCCGAAGCACTTCGTTTGCCATTGAAAATGTGGATATTCGTTGGGCAAACGGCTCGAGCGGGAAGCCTGAGTTTGTATCAAGAGCAGTTGGGAATGTGAGTGCTGAAAGCGGCAAGCAGCTTGCTCAACTGATGGGCGGGACGCTTGTAAATGGCCCTTTTGACACTTTTGGAACCACGCAGCGGGATCAATACATCAAAATGCCTAACGGGCAGATGGTGGAAGCGTCTGTGCTCGCCAGTCAGTTGAATGCCGCTCGCGGGGCTTCCGACCCGTTTTCGGCAACACAGAGTGTGCTTGAGATCTATCGACTGGAGAACCAGAATTTTGATCTCGCCTCTTCGAACAATGCAATCGATCTGGTGACGAAGGGTTCTCTGCGGGCCGGGTGGCCTTCCAATCAAGCGACCTAATTGCTGCGTCTTGGGACGATGAGGGGTAGCGGAATTGCTTGTCCCTCTGAGTTTTGAAGTACGAGTGGCTTGTCGCTGATTGGCAGAATGGTCATCGAGTCTCCTTCAATCTGGACTAACAAGAAGTGAGCCTGCGGGGCCCACCCCGCTATGTCCCGGCTTATCATTCTCTTACGGACACTGGACCTGCGTAATTCACCACCGGCACCGGAGACAACAAATTGCATGTCGCCGGTGGCGGCGTTGCGGCTTGAAATTTGCAGGTTGTGTTCATGACCAGCGAAGACGGCAGAAACCCCCTGTCTGCGGAAACCCTCAAACCAATGCAAGAGCTTTGGCATTGCGGGTGGGTGGTTAGGGCCTGCGGTGAACATGGGGTGATGCATGACTGCGATTCGCCAATCCAGTGGCTTTTCAGCGAGTTGTTGTTTGAGCCATTGGCTTTGTTCGCCTGACTCAAGGTAAGCTGGCGACTTTGCGGCGGGGTGCTGATTGGTGGTGGAATCGAGGGCGAAGAACTCGGCAAAGCCTCCGAACTGGAAGTGGTACCAGCGAGTCATCTGTCCTGCCGGGCTGAAGAAGTTGTCGAGATAGGCGGGGAGGTCTGCCGACGTTTCGCTTTCATTGCCGTCGTGATTGCCGAGCACAGCGTAGAACGGTATGGCTTTTAAGGTTTCTGCATAGGGGGCAAAGAATTTTCGTTCCCAGTCGCGATCCAGTCTTCCACCGTTGTAAATGTTGTCTCCCGTGCTCATAACGAATCTCACTGGGCTTTGTGTTTTGTCCAGATGCAGGCGCTCTTGCTCCATGCGAGCGGCTATAGCGTATTGCATCGAAGTGCCATTGCCCCAATCGCCGATCACAAAGAAGGTTAGGGATTTCGCTTTTCGGGGCCAAGTGCGGATAGTGCCGGTGCCGATCGACTTTTGATTGATTTTGAGTTCGTATTTATAGCTTGTATCCGGAGACAGGTCTGTGAAGCGATACCAACTTCTATCAGTGGAAAAGCTTTGCGATGCGACTTCAATTACCGCAGCCCCCAAGCCCTCAGCCCTGCGACCGATAGTATTCTTTGCGATTCCGTCGGCAGTGCCCCAAGCCAGTGTAAAGCTAGATTCATCAAGCTGAGCGACATATAGCCGAGGCGTTTGTGCCGTGACAAGCGAGCACCCGCTAAGAGTGATCATCCAGGCTATAGGTATTAATTGTTTCATTTGGATTCAAGGACTAGAAATTGCTACTACCTTTGGGTAGTGCGGAATACGGAAGAAATGCCTAAACTAAATTAAGATGTTTCGGATCCCCATATTTACCATGCTAGCTGTTTCGATCCTATTCGGACAAGGCAGCCAAAGCCGGACTGAAGAAATTGAAAAAGCGAAGGAAGATAAGGCCAAGGCACTCAAGCCAGAGCAGGCTTCCAAGGCCGAAAACTTTCTGAGAAGGTTTAAGGATGACAAGAAGCTCGAGTCATTGCAGATCAGCTATAAGGGCTTTAGCCCCAAGATCGGGAACATGGTTACGGGCGCTGGATTTGCCGCCGGGCTTCAGTACCTCAAAGACGATCTTTTTAATGGGGAAATGACGGCAAGAGCATCTGCACAAATCTCGGCGCGAGGTTACGAGAAGTATGAGCTGGAGGCGATCTTCCCCAAACTGGCGAAGGATAGGCTGCTAATCGATTTGATCGCATCCCACCGGAATTTCAAGGGCCTCAACTACTACGGAAACGGGCCTCAATCCCGTCGCACCGGGCGCTCTAACTACCAGTTGGAAGATACGAGTTTTGACGCCATTTTGGGTGTGTCCGCCACCCGGTACTGGAAGCTGGGCACGAGCAACGGTGCGTTGCTTACCAACGTGGGTGGCGGTAGAGACCGTAGATTTATTTCAACCGACCTGCAGTATGGCCCCGATGTCACCCCTGGTATCGATCAGCAAACAAACTTCTTTCGGACCAGCGTCTTTAGCCAGTTTGACTATCGAGACAATCCCCTCGCTCCCAAATCCGGCGGCAATTATGTGATTCAACATTCCTGGTACCACGACGTGGATCTGAAGCGCTTTGGTTTTCGTCGTCTGGACGTCGATCTCGAACAACACATTCCATTTCTGAATCGCACGCGACGGCTGGTTCTGCGGGCCAAGGGTACCTTCATTGAGACCGACAACAATAAGCAGGTGCCATTTTATTTGCAGCCGATTGTTGGCGGGTCTGATGATTTGAGGGGTTACCGGTTCTTTCGCTTTACCGATCGAAATGCCGTTGTTTATAACGCAGAGTACCGATGGGAGATTTTTTCCGGGATGGACGGAGCGCTTTTCTTCGATGCTGGCAAGGTAATGCCGAGGAGAAGCCTATTGAAGCTCTCCGACCTGGAGACCAGTGCCGGTTTTGGGCTTCGATTCAATGCCCGGAATGCGACCTTCCTTCGACTGGACGTTGGATTCAGCCAGGAGGGTTTTCAGATCTGGTTCAAGTTCGACGATTTCTTGAACAACCGCAAGTTTGGCACAAACACTCTGCAGCCGGCCTACTAGGAGAGACGCCATGAAGAAACTATTCCTTTTGATGACACTGGCGTCTGCCGCCTCAAGCCAGAAGTTTTATGGGGATGATCCACTGATGGTGGAGCCGAAGATGCTGAATGTGAAAGAAGCGACGAACCGGAAGCTGAGCGACTACTTCGATCTGTTTTCGAATCAATTTGGCAAGGTGGGCGAGAGGCATCCGAAGAGCGGACCACCGATCCGCGCCAAGGCTGTTAACACACTTGGAGAGCCGATGGATGGTGCCTGGTGGGAGCGTCGGCACTACTACAAGCGCATGAGTGCGGAAGCACTAAAGCGGGGGCCCGGGAACACCAATCAGCCCACTCCCGATATGAAATGGACCATTACCGCAGTCAAGGCTGAAGGGGTCACGCCCGGGTTTACGATTCGCGACGGCAAGGACCGACTTTACTTCATCAAGTTTGACCCGCTAAAGAATCCTGAGATGGCTTCGACGAGCGATGCGGTTGTCTCTCGCATCTTCTATGCGCTGGGTTATCACGTACCTGAAAACGATGTGATTCATCTGAGCCCCGATCGATTGGTGATCGGCCCAGAGGTGAGGGTGCCGGGCAAGAAAGGTGTACTTCGCCCGATGACGCAGGAGGACCTGCTGCTCATCTTTGCCAAGGTTCCCAAGGGCAAGGATGGCAAGTATCGAGCGACAGCTTCGCTTGCTCTGCCTGGGAAGCCGATTGGCCCTCCGCGCTATTACGGCACTCGCACCGATGACCCCAACGATATTGTGCCGCACGAGCATCGCCGCGATGTTCGGGGCTTGCATGTGATCGATGCGTGGCTCGATCACGATGACTCGCGCGCGATCAACAACCTCGACATCCTGTTCAAGGAGGGAGAACTGCAGTACGTCAAGCATTACATGCTGGACTTCGGCTCGACGCTCGGCAGTGGTACCGAAGTCGCTAACAGCGCCCGCAGCGGGAGCTACTTCTTTACCTGGAAGGAATCGGCCAAACAAATGTTTACGCTTGGATTGATGCCACCCTATTGGGCCTTCTCAAAGTACCCCGATCTCCCGAGCGTGGGCCGCTTCGAGTTCAAAACTTTCGACCCCGAAAGATGGGTTCCGGAATATCCGAATTCAGCGTTTCTCAACCGGCTTCCCGACGACGAGTTCTGGGGGGCCAAGTTGGTTACCGCCTTCACGGACGAGGATCTCCGCACATTGGTTTCTGTCGGGGAGTTGAGCGACCCCAAGGCTGCCGAATGGATACTGAAGTGTTTGATCGAACGGCGCAACAAAATTGGGAAGGCTTACTTTGTCAAGGTTCTGCCGCTGGACCAGTTTGAGTTTCAGGGTGGTGAATTGAAGTGGGTAGATCTTGGGGCTAAGCTTGGCTACCAGCCTGAGGCAACTGTGTCTCTACAATGGTTCGCCTTTGACAATGACGCTGAGAAAAAGACGCCACTGGCAGGACAGACGGGACGGTCGCCAACCAAACCCGTTGAGGGGTATTATGGCGCGACGCTTACGAATTCAAATAACCCAAAGCAGACCATTGATGTATTTCTTCGCGGACAAACGATCGTAGGCATCGACCGCACCTGGTAACAAGGAGCACTCGTGGAACGTCCGGAGTATCAATCACGACCCGAAATTCGAAGCTTGCAGAGCTTTCCGAGCTTTCAAGCAATTGGTG
>CAZZGS010000128.1:0-9544 GCA_964653845.1 uncultured Bryobacter sp. | reverse complement strand
GTCGATTATCAGGCGAGCTCCAAGAGTCTTGAGATTATGATTGCCATGTCGTCCGATCATCTCGAAGAGATTCTTCGCAAAAACTCTGGCCGGGAGATTGAACTCGATCGAACACCCGATGCTCAAAAGCTGGCCCAGGCATATGTCCTGGGCCGCTTCGACATTAAAGACTCGAACGACAAGTCTTTGAAGTTGAAGTGGGTAGGCTGGGAGATCAAGGGCGGCAATGTGAACTGTTATGTCGAAACACCCGTTGCTGGGCCTGATGGCTTGAAGCTGCGCGACGACTTGCTGATCGACTGGCAGCGCGACCAGGTAAATCGGGTTTTGCCCAAACGGGATGGTAAAGGCAAACCGCCTCAATTGCTGTTTTGGGTTGGAACGCTGGGACAGTATTTGCCGCTAGTGTTTTAGTAGTGGTAAACTACAAGTTTGTGCCATCTGGTACATAATTTTGCCAAGAGAGGAGGTGAATCGAGATGGCTGAAATTCTCCTGCAAGACGGTGAGACCCTGGAAGCGGCATTACGCCGTTTTAAACGTAAAGTGCAACAGGAAGACATCATCAAGGACATCAAGAAGCACTCCTTCTACCTCAAACCCGGCGAAAGAAAGCGCGTAAAGCAAGCGCTCGCCCGGAAACGCAACCGCAAAAAGCGGCGCGGAGACATGGAATAGTTTGTTATTGATTTCTAGTGAAAGCCACCAGATTCCGATCTGGTGGCTTTTTCTTTTGGGGCAGGGAATCTAGAATGGAAGGGTGAGCCAAGTACTTGAGGTTGTTCTTGAAGGATTGATGCGCCGGTATTCCGAGCGAGTTCCTGATGTCGGGAAGATTCTGGGTGCTATGGAAAGCCACGGTCTGGTCTCAAACCGCCTCGAAATCGAAAACGACCACATTGCCTTCAGAACCATGGGCGTACCGCAACTTGGCTTGAAAAGCTTTGAGAAGATCTTTACCCACTATGGTTATCAGAAGCGAGAACCCTATCATTTTGAAGCCAAGAAGCTGGATGCCTTCTGGTATGCGCCGCCCGAACCAATTTACCCACGGATCTTTGTTTCCGAATTGCGGGTAGGGGATCTGAGTGCCGAGGCACAGCGGATCATCCATTCCTACACAGACGAGGTTAAGTCTGACCCAGTGGATCTGCTCGATCTTGAGGATGGGGCAGCGGTGGATCAGTTTCTACATTCCGGATTGTGGCGCCTTCCGACTTGGGAAGACTTCAGCCGGCTGCTCGAAGAGAGCGAATATGCGGCCTGGGTCATCTACAATCGATATTATTTGAATCACTTCACGGTCAGTGTCCACAATCTCCCAGCCCCTTGCGATACGGTTGAAGGATTTAATGTTTTTGTCGAAGGTCTTGGCGTTAAGCTCAACAATTCAGGAGGCAAAATCAAAATCAGCCCTGACGGAATGCTGCTTCAGAGTTCAACGGTTGCAGAGATGGTGGATGCAGAGTTTGAAGGTGGAGACCGGCATTTGATTTCTGGAAGCTATGTAGAGTTTGCCGAACGTCAGGTCCTTGCTGAGTATCGCGAGCTCTCCAAGGCCGAGATTGGAAGGCAGCACCGCAGAGAGGGCTTTGAAGCGGGCAATGCCGACAAAATATTTGAAAGCACCTTCATTAGCCAGACATCTCAAGCATTGGCCACATAATATATGTTATCAGAAGCACTCAAGCTATCGACCCTCAGTCGTCGAGCTCTGATGGGAGCCTTACCAGCCGTCATCACTGGGCAACAAAAACGGCCTAATGTATTGATTCTGTACAGTGACGACCAACGTGCCGACACCATTGGTGCTTGGGGCAACCGCTTCATCGATACTCCCAATCTGGATCGGCTGGTAAAGCGCGGAGTTTCCTTTCGAAATTGCTACAACCAGGGTGGCCACCAACCCGCAGTTTGCGTTGCCAGCCGCGCAATGTTGATGAGTGGCAAGAGCCTCTGGCGCGCCACAGCCAAGGATGGGCTCAATGGCCCGCTACTTCCGGAAAGATTTGCCGAAGCAGGCTATCGCACCTTCTTTACCGGCAAATGGCACAACGGTGCAGAAACCCTAAATAGAGCTTTCCAAACTGGTGGACTAGTCCACCTCGGTGGCATGGGCCCACAAATCCAACCCAAGTTGCAGAATTTTGGATCATCAGAAGCCTCCCAACGAGATGGACGCGCAACACCTTTATTTACTTCATCTTTAGAAACTTATCTAAAGTCTACATTTAATACTCAGAAACCATTTTTTGCTTATTGCGCCTTCACAGCGCCACACGATCCACGCGAATCAAGGCCAGAGGATTCCAAGCGATACAGAAGCAGGGAACTCCCACTTCCCCGCCCTTGGTTCCCTTCTCCGCAAACGGATAACGGTGAATTAGAGATCCGCGACGAGATGGTGATTCCGGCACCCCGAACCCGGGAACAGTGTCACAAGGAACTAGCAGACTACTACGGTTTGATCACCGAGCTTGACGAAAACATTGGGCGCATTTTGAAATGTCTCGAGGATCAATCACAACTCGATAACACCATTGTTGTGTTCGCAGCAGATAACGGCCTTGCGATGGGTGCTCATGGACTCATGGGTAAACAGTCCATGTACGAGCACTCCCTCAAGGTTCCGCTAATCATGGCTGGGCCAGGTTTCCGAACTCGAACTGAAACGAAACCAGTCTACCTTTTCGAAGTTTATTCTCGACTTTGCCAGGCGGCAGGTCTGTCGGTGCCCGGTTCAGTTGAGGGACCAGGGGCCCCAATGTATTACGGCTATCGGGACATTCAGCGTGCTGTCCGGATCGGAAACCAGAAGATGGCTTGGAGTGGTAAGTCTATCGAGCAGTTCAATTTATCAGCAGATCCTTATGAAGAACATAATCTGTGGGGTACAGCTAGAGCTTGGCCGGAAGCGCAGTTTCTAAGCGCGAAAGCGCAGGCGAAAATACATTTTGGAGATCCGCAGGCCTAAATGGAATCACCCCAGTTTTTAATCGCCAGCGAGGCGGCGATTCTTGTCGAGTTTGGGACAAGCAAGCAGGCCGAATTGCGTCCGGATCTTGTCCAGCGAATCCATCGCCTGGTAGCCCTACTCGATTTATCGCCGCTGGAAGGCATTGAAGAATGCACACCTGCTTACTCAAGCTTATTGGTGGAGTTTGACCCATTGCGACTAGGGACAATACAAGTAATCGATCACATCACTTTTTGCATGGAACAGATTGGCCACATAGAACTTCCTGCTACACAACAAATTGAAATACCGGTCTTTTATGGCGGCGAGTATGGGCCAGATCTACCCTTTTGTGCCGATCGATTCGGCATGAGCGTTTCGCAACTCGTGGAAGCACATTGCGAGCAGACCTATTCGGTGGCTTTTTTCGGATTTTTGCCGGGCTTCGCTTATCTATTTGGATGGCCCTCGAAATGGAGCATGCCTCGATTGGATTCTCCTAGACTCAAAGTGCCGGCAGGAAGCGTTGCGCTTGCAGGGGCACAATGTGGGATTTATCCGACCGAATCCCCCGGCGGTTGGAGAATTCTTGGGCGTACTCCTGCCAAAATCATCGACACGCAACGAAGCCAATTTTCACTTTTCACGATCGGAGCGCAGATTCGGTTTTATCCTTCGAATCCATCGGCATGGTAAAAGTTATCGACGCAGGATTTCTTACGACGATCCAGGACCAACCGCGTCGTGGGCTTGCTCGTTACGGGTTGAGCGAAGCGGGTCCGATGGCACCCTTAAGCTTTCTCGAAGCCAACTACCTGGCCGGAAATTCAACTGCCATGCCTTTGCTAGAAGTAACGATGAAGCCCCCGCGGCTTCTCTTCCGTTGTGCGACTCGCATCGGAATTGCCGGTGCCGATTTCGGTTGGAAGCTGGATAACCGGCCCGTTCCGCTCGGGCGCACAATTGAGGTTCGGCCTGGAGCCACACTCCAAGGCGATTACTGCAGAAGCGGCCTTCGTGGCTACATCTCATTCCAAGGCGGATTGGCCGTTTCACCTTGGAACGGCAGTGCGGCTACCCATGTTCAAAGCAAATTGGGTGGAATGGTCATTCAACGCGGTGACGAAATTGGTCTAAATACTCCAGTGGAATTCGGGATTCGTCAATTAAGGGAACATGCGCATTCTCCACTCTACAGCGGGACTTCCAAGGTGCTGAGAGTCGTCGATGGCCCTCACCTTCAACTATTTGCACCTGAGGCCATTTCTTTGCTGACTGGAACCATTTATCGTGTGACTGAGCACTCAAGTCGAATGGCGTTGAGACTCGATGGCCTTGCTTTGCCAAGTCCGAAGGATCCATTGCCCAGTTGCGGGGCGTGGCATGGAGCGATTCAGGTTCCTCCATCCGGCATCCCCCAGGTTTTGGGCGTGGACCATCCGGCCACAGGTGGCTATCCAATTCTGGCATCGGTAATTCGGGCAGACTTTGAAACGCTCGGACAACTCAGGCCACGAGAAGAGATACGCTTCGGTCGGGTGAGTATTGAGACCGCTCGACAGCTACTCAAGCGGCAGGCTGAGTGGTGGCAGGCTCAGGGATAGGGGATAGCAGTGTTGATCAACTGCGATTTGGGTGAAAGTGAGTTGATGGCTGCCGACGGCAGGCAGCAACGAATTTTGTCATTGATACATCTAGCGAATGTTTGCTGTGGCGGACACGCCGGAACTGCAAACTTGACACGGCTTACGATGCGGCAATGCTACGAAGCTAAGGTGCGAGCTGGTGCTCATCCTGGATACCCTGATCCAGATCATTTTGGTAGACGGCCACTTTTTGGGATCGAATACAACGCAGCGGAAATTTCGGACCTGGTGTCAGATCAAGTTGCCTTCGCCAAAGAGGCAGCTGAGACTGCCGGCCTGGCGCTTTATCACGTCAAACCGCATGGGGCGCTCTACAACGAAGCTGCAGAGAACGGAGAAGTTGCCGAGGCCATCGCAAAGGGGGTACGAAAAGTTCTGAAGGATGTATTTCTTGTTGGTTTGGCCAAGAGTGTGATGGTGGGAGTGTTTCGTCGCCAGGGATTCGTCGTGCTTCGAGAAGCATTTGCGGACCGTCGATATACCGCAAAAGGACTTCTCTTACCGCGCACTTCGCCAGATGCCTTTATTGACGATCCAGATGAAGCCCGTCGCCAAATGCTTCAACTCAAGCGCTTCAGCGATACGATCTGTGTACACAGTGATTCGCCCAATGCGCTCGATCTGCTGAAGGCGCTAATTTAGACCGGATTCAGATCTACGACCCTGGCCTCAGGGCCGAATTTTATGCAGGAAGCAATGCCATTCCGGCAACCTTTTTTGCTGTTGTACATCTCGCTCTTACCTATGATTTCACCATTTTTAGCGAGCAGTACGAAGTAAGGTTCCTTCTTCTTGGATTCACGAGTTTCGTATTGACGTTCGGCACCGGAGTTCCTCTGCACACTCGCAACGCCATTCATCGCACTTCTCTTGTCATCGTAAACTTCACTGCTCAGGATGTACTTTCCATTGGGAGCTTTGAGATTGAAGACAAATCCCGTTTTGGTTTTCTTTACTTCGTACTTGGCGGCCATGGGGCTGAGTATATCGGATGCGGCACTGACCACCAACTGGAATCGGAGCGGCTTCTTAGACTCCGATTGGCCAGTATTTTCCGATAGCCAATCGCAGGGCCGGCCATTCACCGCGGTCGTATCGACCCTTCATCTCGGCAAGCGCGACCATAAAGGCGATTGCAATTCCTGACAGAACCATGGTCTGGCCGAGCGAAAGAGTTTCCTTCCAGAATCCAAGCCATCGTCCGTAGACCAGTTCAATGTGAAGCCAATAGACAAGAAGACTGTGCTGGCCGAGAGTGGCGATCCAGCTCCAACGACCGCTCTGAAACGTCATCCAGAGGAAGCCGAAGCCAGCCAGGACAAGTACCACTCCGGTCTTGATCAGGATGAGTCCCGGTCCGTCCAACCAGAAGTCACTCTTTTGGTAAAGCGAGTAAGGGATATTCGAGAAATAGTTGGAAACGAGAATCATGGCAAGGCCAAGCAATACCGACCACTGCATCATCTTTCCATATTCATCGGGTGGAACGATACGGATCACGCTGCCGGCCGAGATTCCAAAGGCAAGAAAGGCTCCCCACGGAAAGAAACTGAAGAAATTCGCATCCGGGGCAATATACTGTTTGATCAAAGCGGGAATACCCGACCAGTCAGCATTGGATATAAGCGGCGAAGCACAGGCTATCAAGAGGCCGGCAACGGCTGCATAAAGCACGCGTTGCCTGGTGTCAAAAATCACCAGGAAGGAGAGGGCTCCCACTGTGAAGCCCATGCAATTTAGAACGTCGACTCGAAATATATCGTCGAAGGGCGCGTATGGCCAGGCAAAAGCCCACATTTGCAAACGAAAGAGGAAGGCAATCACAAACAAATAGCGCGCCCGATATAGCGCTGCTGTAACCCGATTCCAGAGCGAAGGCTCCTTTTTAGAAAGGCTGTCCATCAGGAAGCCAAGGGTGACACCAGTCAGAAACAGAAAAAAGGCTGGAGGCATTCCACCAATAAATTGCGAAAGGACAAAAGCGGAACCATCACGCAAATCTTTGGCCAAAAAGCTGTGCATGACATGACCTTGCAGCATGATCAGGGCACCAAGGCCTCGAGTCCAGTCCAGAAAACCCAGTCGACCTTGGGAGGCGTGGATGCGCTCAACAGACATTTCTACTTGCCGGGAAATTCTTTCTTAACGTTCTTGGGCAAGTTCAACCGAACATCAGAGTCCTGCATAGACGGGTTGATTTTGAGATCAGAATAAGTAGCTTGATTGTAGTCGCCGGCACCTTGATAAAGTTTCTGCCGCACAGGATAGCCATCGCTTTCTGAGAGCCATACTTCTATCTTTTTTACCTTCATCAAAGGTGAGTCTGCCCTGGGAATCAGTTCAAGTTTAGTAGCCAGTTTCGAGTTAATCGATTCTTCGCCAAGCACTCGAATCGAATAGGCCTTCTTCAATTCCTTGGAAGTAGTACCAAAACCGATCAAGACGCCCTGACTGATCAGACTGTCGATCTTGCCCACGTCAAGGATTTGCACTGTATTGATCTTGGGAAGATAGCTTTGCACTTTTTTGTCGGCATAACTGATCTGTTTGGCATCCGGGCTAGTAAAGTCGATCCGCATCTCTACTACTCCAGCCTTCTTCTTGAGCATCAGGATCGTGCCTGACTCTTTGCTCGCATCCTTGAGGACGGCGGTGTAATCCACCCGCTCGAGTTTCGCACTCATAGCGCGAAAAGTAATGGCGTTCTGATCGAGTTTGGCCAGGATCTCCGTCAAGCTTAAAGGTGCGGAAAAGCCTGCCACTGCGCAGGCCAGGATTAGACTAACGCTTTGCGTAAGCAAGGTATCCTTTCACCTCATTTTCGGCGTCAAAAAGGGTCTCCAACCGAACTACAGCCCATTTTTCTTTGTACTTTTGGGCAATCAATTGTGTCGCCTCTGCTGTTCGCCGTTCTTCACTCACTTGCCCCAATGCATGGGGGTCGATATAGAAGACGGATCCGCCGTCGGGAGCGGGTACCATCACTACGTTTGATGCGCGAGGTTGATCGCGAAAAAATTCCCGAGGTGTGAAGAAGATAAACGCCAGTAGAAGAGCAACGACCAAGTCGTACTGCCAACTGGCGCGAGCGAATTCCCAGAAGATCCAGCGACGCATAACCAACCTTCATTCTAACCGCTTCAAGCCAGCCGCAAGCCAGCAAAGTCATCGATTACTGCAAATGGACGAGAGAGTGAATTGATCGTTTCCCCACGCTGCTCGATCTGGGCTTCTTCGATCGCCCCCAAACCTGGAATTTGCAAAGCGGCAGAATCCTTAAGGTATTTGATTTTCAGAGGGTCAAGTTTCATCAAACGGGCGCAGGTAGCATCCACCGCTGCCACGTCTTTACCCATCACCACGACTCCAGCATTGACGGGTGTTCCCTGAATAGGGCCATTTCCTTCCATCGCCACAATGCCATCAACGATGGCAAAAGTGTGGCGGATGATGCGGTTCAACTCCACTATCGATTGGTCGATTCCCTGGTAGTGCAAGAGATTCTTGGGCCAGCCATAGATCGCACCTGGCACGACACCGAAGAAGTTCTTCATGCTCAGCGTGGCTGCTGCCCAGTGGTGAGTCTTCATCTTCGCCACACTCACTACCAAATCCACATCCAGAATTGTTTTCGGAAGGAACAGGTCCATCGAATCGCCGTAGGCTCTCACGCTTCTGACATCATCGAGATTCAGATCTACGAAGCGATCGTCAAAATCAGGGATGATCTTCCGATAACCCGCCTGGTCGGCCAGATCCCAGGTGTCACGCCGATGTCCAGGACCTTCGGCGATGAGGACGGATTTTGCACCCAGCTTCAGGAAGAGCTCCCGGCAGGCTAGAACCAGCCTTGGGTCGGTATTGATACAGGTATTCTGATCGAACTCGACTAGATTCGGCTTCAGAAGAACAATCTTGTCTCGAACAGAAGCTGGTGCCGCAGGCCATGCTTCGCGCATTCCTTCTTCCAGCCGGCTGAGCAATTCTGTTTCATAGCTTGAGGCCTTGATTACAGCGACAGTTGATGTTTCCAAGGGCATCCTCACTTCTGCGTCTCTCTTACTGCAAGCCATTCCGGATAGGGCTGCAGTAGCCAGTAAAGCACGTCGCTTCACGGCAGAAAGGTCTCCTTGCCTGCTTTAGCAGCTAGAACCTCAAGCGATGCCAGCATGAGGTTCCGGCTGGGATGTCCTAATGGATGCTGAGTTTCATATTCAACCTTCTCGCCATGGATGCGCAAGGCCAAACTGAGCAAAGCACGGCCGTAGGTTCCCTTTGAGTCTGCCAAATGAGCCTTTGCCCTCTCAAGGCTCGCCTTCAAATCGTGGGAACTGGCAGCAAGACCAAGCAAGGCCAGGGCTGTCGTTTCAGGATAAGACGGAAGAATTTCTCCAAGGACCTTCTTATTGCCATAATTCCAGCCTCCGTCCATACAACGGCGGTCCAGGAGCATCTTGGTCGCAATCTCACGCCGATAGCGAATCCCTGCCTCAGGTGCGTGCCCCTTCATCCAATTGAGGGCCAACAAACCATGAGCCGTTGGTTCTACCCAACTGTTGTTGCCGGGTCTCCAGGGCCAGCCCTTCAACCGGGGATCCTGCTCCACCTTCGACTTGCCAAGCGAGTACAGAATCCGCTGCAGAACGCCTCCTTCGGCACCCTCGATGTTCAGAATCCAGTTGGCTGCCGATTCCAGTGATTTCGCTTCCAGGTTGGCTTGTTTGAGTAATGGAAAAGCAAGTTGCGTAACCCAGGTTGCGCCCGGTATGCCATGGCCGGGATTGAGCCCTCCGGATTTCTCCTGACAACTGGAAAGATATCGAATCCCTTGCGACCAGGCAGGATCGCTTGAGCCCATCGCGCGGAGAGCATAGCAAGTCGGCTCCACGCGGCTTAGCTTGCCGGGAAAGTATCCCCAGCCACCATCGGCGATCTGGTTTTTG
>CAZZGS010000127.1:0-9565 GCA_964653845.1 uncultured Bryobacter sp. | reverse complement strand
CTCCTTTTCTATCAACATCGGCTACGCCACTACCCTCACCGGCACCTTCAAGAATGGTGAAGCCATGTTGCAGCAGGCTTCTCGTTCGATGGCAGCTTCCAGACCCAAACCCTCCACCGGCACCCAGCTCGAGACCTTCCAACCCGACCAGCTGAGAGTCTTCTTTCACCCGATCGTCGATCTCCAGACTGGTGAAATAGGCGGCCTCGAAGCCCTGATTCGCTGGCAGCATCCTGAACTCGGCCTGCTTACTCCCGATCAATTTCTGCCCGCTGCTGAAAGCTCCGGCCTCATTCTCAAATTGGACCGCTGGATGCTAGCCGAAGCCTGTTCAAAAGCCCGAGAGATCAATATGCGCACCCGCCGCATCCACCCGCTCACGCTGACAGTGAATTTATCAAGCGCCCACTTCCTCAACCCGGCCGATACAAGGGCTTTGGAAGAGATCATCCGCGATTCTGAAATCGACCCCAACTGGCTTCGCTTCGAGCTAAACGAACAGACTGAGCATTCCGCCAGCGACATCCTCCACCACCTCAGCCAGCTCCATGCCCGACTTAACATCAAGTCTGACGCCGGAGACCGCATCAAGCTTTCGCCCACATTGGTCCGGGAAATCACATCTGGACGCAATCTCGACAAGATCCGCGACATCATCCACAGCGCCCAGTCAAGAAACCTCCTCGTCGTGGCCGAAGGCGTAGAAAGCCTCGAGCAACTCGCCGTCCTTCGCGAACTCAAGTGCCATCTGGCCCAGGGCTTTTACTTCACCAAGCCCGCCTCGGCCAACGACACAGAACGTCTCCTCGCCCGCAGCCCCCGCTGGTAGGCCATACTAGATACGGATGGCTATCAGTCAGGAACTTCTCGACATTCTAATTTGCCCAGCTTGCCGCGGTGAGCTCGAACTCAAGCAGGACGGCTCAGGCCTCAAGTGCCTCGCCTGCAAGCGCGTATATCCGATCCGCGAAGACATTCCAGTTATGCTGGTCGACGAAGCAAAAATCGAAGAATAGGCAATGCCCCCAATCCTCGAGCGTCTGAAGTCAGGCTCGCGTGTTGCCATCATCCGCCTACGCTCACTCGGAGACTGCGTCCTCTCGACACCAGCCATTCATCTCCTCAAAGCTCACCGGCCCGATCTCCGCATCGCCGTCGTCGCTGAGCCACCTTTCATTCCGCTCTTCGAAGAGAACCCCGATATCGACGACATCATCGTCCCGAGTGTCGCACTGCTGCGGCGCTGGAAGCCAAACCTCACACTCAACCTCCACGGTGGCACTCGCAGCCTTGTCCTGACAACGGCCTCCCTGGCCCGCTACCGCGTCGGTTTCGCCCATTACCGTTACTCTCTTGCCTACAACGTCCGCATCCCCAGGGCTCAAGAGATCCTTCGCGATGAACGCGTGATTCATACTGCTGAACATGCTGCCTCTGCTATGTTCAGCCTCGGCGTCCCCATTCAGCCTGTCCCGCGAGCCCGCCTCTTCACTTCCAAAAAATGGCGAGACCAGGGCTACGCCGTAATCCACCCATTCGCCAGTGCGGCCGACAAGGCCTGGCCCGCCCAGCGCTTCCTCGAGGTCGCTGAATTCCTAAGGCGAGCCCTTCACCTTGAACCCATCTTCATAGGTGGCCCCGGCGACGACCCCGCTCCCTTTGAGCCCTGGCACGTGGAGATCTCAACCGACCTCAAGAAAACCAAAAGCCTCCTCGCCTCGGCGTCGATCTTTTTCGGTAACGACAGTGGCCCCGCCCACATGGCCGCCGCTTTTGGAGTGCCTGTCGCTGTACTTTACGGCCCCTCGAATCCTGAGATCTGGGCTCCCTGGCGCACAGAATCCCAGGCACTGCACTCTCCCGCCGGCATGTCCGGTATCACCACTACCCAGGCTGTAGAAGCTCTCGCCAGACTCAAAGTGACTGCATGAAACGCGTCATCCGCCTCGGCCTCCACTACTGGCCCACGCTCCTGCTCAGCGTCCTGTTCATGGCGATCGTCGGCCTCTGTCAGGCCTCCATGGCGCTGCTCATCAAGCCGCTTCTGGATCGCGTGCTAAGCCCCTCAACGGTCGAACCCACCTCGCTCACCATCCCGATGCTGAATTGGAGAATCCAGCTCGACTCCTTCCTCCCCGCTCAAATCCAGAGCATCTGGGCTCTAGTCGCGATCGGCATCCTGCTCGTCTTCGCAATCAAAGGCATCTGCGATTACATCGGCAACTATCTCGTCAACTACGTCGGCCTACACGCAATCACCGACCTCCGCCAGCGCGTCTTCGATCATGTCCTCCGTCAGGACACCAGCTTCTTCGAGGTCAACTCCACCGGTCGCCTCATGTCGTCGGTGATGAACGACATCGAAAAGATCCAGGTCGCCATCTCGCACATGCTCGCCGACTGGCTTCGTCAAAGCTTCTCCGCCATCGGCCTGCTTGCCGTCCTGATCAACCACGATTGGAAGCTCGCCCTCTTCTCGCTCACCGTCCTCCCCTTCGTGATGATCCCCACGGCCCGCCTCGGCAAGCGCATCCGCCGCACCACCCGTGGCGCGCAAGACAATGCCGCCCACCTCAACCACATCCTCCAGGAAGCGATCACCGGCCAACAGGTCGTCCGTTCTTTCAATGCAGAATCGATGGAGTCGTCGCGCTTCCACACGGCTGCCGATGCCCTGCGCAAATCGAACCTCCGCTACATCGCCCAACAGGCGCTCCCCTCGCCCGTCATCGAATTCCTCGGAGCCCTCACCATCGTTGGCCTCATCGGCTACGCCCGCACGCAAATCCAGGCTAACCAGATGACAGCCGGCGAGTTCACCAGCTTCGTCATAGCCCTCCTGATGCTTTACGAGCCCGTCAAGCGTCTCACTGGCATCCAGAATATCTTCCAGCAAGCCACCGGCTCTGCCCAGCGCGTCTTCGAGTATCTCGATCAGGAACCCAAGGTTGCCGACAAGCCAAACGCAGCAACGCTGCCCGCCTTCCACCAGTCGATCGAATTCGAGCAAGTCCGCTTTCGCTATCCCACTAGCTCGCCCGCTCAGCCCGACATCCTCAAGAGCCTCACCCTGAGCGTCAACGCAGGCGAAGTCATTGCCCTCGTAGGACCAAGCGGCGCAGGCAAGACCACCCTCGCCAGCCTCCTCCCCCGTCTCTATGATCCAATCGAAGGCCGCATACGAATCGATGGCAGGGACCTCCGTGACGTCACCATGAATAGCCTTCGCGCACAGATCTCCTCGGTCGCGCAAGACACCTTCCTGTTTGACGACACGGTAGCCAACAACATCCGCTACGGCCGCCCCAATGCCACGCTCGAAGAAGTCAAATCCGCGGCTGCCACAGCGATCGCCGACGAATTCATCGCCCGCATGCCCGAAGGCTATGAAACCCGTATCGGCGAGCGTGGCGTCAAACTCAGTGGAGGCCAACGCCAGCGTCTGGCGATAGCCAGAGCCGTCCTCCGCAACGCGCCCATCCTGATCCTCGACGAAGCCACCTCGCATCTCGATGCCGAGTCTGAGGTGTTGGTCCAGAAAGCTCTTGCTAACCTGATGGCGCAGAGAACGGTCATCGTCATCGCCCATCGTCTATCCACAATCCGCCGCGCCACTCGAATCCTGGTCCTCGAAAAAGGTGAAATCATTCAGAGCGGAACTCACGATCAACTCATCCAACAAGGGGGCCTGTACGGTCGCCTTCACGAACTACAATTCCAAGAATCGGCTACACTCGAAAACTCATGAACATACGAAGTATGACTGGCTACGCCCGCGTCCGGCGCTCAATCTCTGAAGGTGAGCTCACGCTTTCGATCAAGACGGTCAACCACCGTGCTCTTGATCTCCACTTCCACATGAGCAGCTTCTTCGACCCTATCGAAGGCGCCATGAGAGGCTTGGCAAAAGCCCAGATCAATCGTGGTCACATCGACATTCGTTGTTCGATTTCCAGGGAAGCAGCCAAGCAAACGATCAATGTAAACGCTCCTCTCCTGGCTGCCTACCGGGATCTCTTTCATAATCTGGAAAATCACTTCGGCGAGATGGGCAAACCAAATCTGAACGAAGCCCTGCGTCTGCCTGGCATGTTGATTGAATCGCGGGATGACGAGATTTCAGAAGTTCTCAACGAGGCGATTCTCGGTGGCCTCGAAGAGGCTCTCACTGAGCTCAACGTCCAGCGGGAACGCGAAGGAGCATCGCTAGTCAAGCAAATGCTGGCTTACAACGAGAAAATCCGTGAGCAGGCGGTATTGGTGAGAGGCCTCCGCACCCAGATTCTCCCGATCCTCCGCCAGCGCATCGAAGCGAAGATCAACGATCTGCTCAGCGGCCAACAGGTAGACCCGGCCCGTATCGCTCAGGAATCTGCCTTTCTCGCAGACCGTGGCGATGTTGAAGAAGAAGTCACCCGGCTCTTGACTCACTGCACGCATCTAGAGACGCTCTTGACCAAGGGCGGGGAAGCGGGGAAGAAGATCGACTTCCTCTTACAGGAGATGAACCGCGAGACAAACACGATCCTCTCAAAGTCCAACAACGCCGGTGATTTCGGCCTACAGCTCACAGAAATCGGCCTCGCCGTCAAGACCGAAATCGAACGCATCCGCGAGCAGTCTCTCAACCTCGAATAGGCTCAGATCCAGTGCCACAAGCGATTCCTCACGAAATGAGAAACAAGTACTTGGCGATTGAAAGATGCTGCGCCTTAAGCCGTGATACTGAAACATTTTTGATAGCATTGTTTTAATGCAACTGCTTCTCTTAAGCGAAGCATTGGTACCTGAAACCGTGGCAACATACTTCGAAAACGCGCCTATACGGGAAGCACTGATAGACATTCGGATCGAGCCCACGCCAAGTTCTCGCGTGAACGTCTTGGAATCCTTGTTTGAATCGGTAAAAGATCAATATCCGATCAAAGAGCGTACGTCCTATTTTGAAGGAGAATTTTCTGTTGGTCCCCAAATAGGCTCTTCGACGTCCTTGAAGCCATCAGGTTTTTCATTTAAGTCAGAGGATGGGCAAAGAGTCTTTCAAGCGCGAGTTGATGGATTTACATATTCACGACTTCGTCCATATGGGAATTGGTCAGAACTCAGAGACGAGGCAAGACGCCTATGGCTTATTTATTGCGCAACTCTTGGCACTGTCCATAAGACAAGAGTTGCCCTTCGTTACATCAATCAAATTGATATTCCGCAGCCTTCTATTGACTACAAGGACTACTTTCGGACAATACCCGAGGTCTCTCCCGCGCTCCCGCAAAGCCTCGAAGGCTTCGTAATGCAGTTACGCTTTCCCTTGTCAGAATTTGACGGCCATTTGAATCTGATCCAGGCAAGTGTAAGCCCCCCTACTGACGGGTTTTGTTCGGTTGTTCTAGACATTGATGTCTTCACGAATCTCGAATCTCTGTTTGCTGCCGAGATCGATCTTTGGGCACTTCTTGAGCGGATGCGGAGTGTTAAGAACGAATTTTTCTTTGGCTCCATCACAGATTCTACTAGAGCACTATTCGGGAGAGAGAAAGAAGCCTAGCATGCCAATACTTGCGCCAATGACTTTGCATGGAAGTGAACCCATGGCCTATATTCGTCCGATAGCTGATGATGATCGATCACAGACGCAGACTGCGCATCGCATCGAATTGCGACTCGATCCCAGCGCGTTCTGGCAGCGAAATCTCAGAGGGCAGAGGGCGCGTAGAGAACTCGAAGTCATTGCTCGTTCTCAGTCTCATCTGCGATCGCTAGAGGTGGACCCACCTAATGAGTTTTCCATCCGTAGCGCACGCCTGGCCTTGAAACTCTTTGAAGTCAAAGGGCTGAATCCATCAAGCCTGTCGATCAGCATGGACGGGGGCGTCGCAATGTCATTCGTAGCCGGGAACAATCGTGCATTTTTGGAGTTTTGCAACTCTGAAGAAATAGTCGCTGCCTGCTACTCCGAACTTGGCGCGACTGTGGTTTGGCAGCTTCAAGAGAATCAGAAAGATCTTTCCGAGGCGGCAATAAAGATTCGTGTACACCTCGCCAGCTAATGCACCAGACAGAATGCTGAGGCTTGGTAGGGAGCCTGTTTCGGAGTTCTTGCCAGAAGAGACTCTGTATTTGCGCTATGCCTCCAACCATTTCTTGGAGGGGCAACTGGATCCCGCTGCAATCCGTTCACAGCCAGGGCAGTCCGTCAATCGCGGCCAGTTCAGTGAGCCTGAAGATGTACTTTTTTCGGAGTTTGGATTATTTGACGGTTTTGGAGTTATTGGATTTTGGGTGAGAGATATTCCAATTGAATTGGTAAAAGCCAACGGCCCCGCTTATTGTTTTTTCATGACCCATACTCCGCTGGATCAGAACTACGCGCACTCGGAGATAAATTCAGATCAGATCCCTCGCACAGGTCAAATCAAGCGTCCCAGCAAAACAGTATCGCTGGAATTTAGAATTGCTCTCTGCAAGAAAATCAAACGGGAACAAATTCTAATCGAGGCCGTAAGAGCTATTGGCGAGTCACCGCAGAATTGACCATGACGGCAATTGCTAGCGATAAAGGCTTTGGACTAGCTCCAGATGATAAAGCTCATGCCCACCGATGATGTACGCTAACGCCCCCACCGATATTGGGTGTTCTGAGACAGTTCCCATCCTCAGCCACATCTCGGAAGTCATAGGCTTGAGCTGCAGGATCGTAGACTTGCGCACGCACTCAAACTCCTCAATCAAATCCTCCATCGATTGCTCATCAAACCGCGCACCATTCACAAGTAGATCCTGATCAAATCCAGGCAATGGCGTTGTATCTCTACGCGAAATACGCAGCGCCCGATAAGCCATCACCCTTTCGGTATCGATCATGTGCCCCAATACCTGCTTCACGCTCCATTTCCCTGGCGCATATCTCCGCTCCGGGTCGAGCCCTCGCAACATCGCAACCGTCAACGGTAACTGGCTCGCCAAATGCCTCACAATGTCGTCAGAACTCACGAGTGTCACATAGCGCCCAAAGAACGGCGCATATTCTGAAGCCATCGGTAATCCAGATCGCATATGGGCAACATGGTAACGCATCATCCATTTATGCGAAGCTACCCACATGCCGATCTTCGATTTTGATTCTGCGCCAAACCATCGTCTGGTAACGCAACTCGCCGATGGCCGCTCGAAAATGATCTCCTGCCGCAAGCCCGCCAAGCACTGCATCCTCTTCGTTCACGGCTTCAACGGTGACGCCATCGACACCTGGTCCGGCTTCGACACAATCGCCCTCAACGATCCCGATCTCGCTGAAACGGACCTCATCTTTTTCGGCTACGACGGAGTCCGCTCCAACGCTCTTGCCGCCTGCAGCTTCCTATTTGACCTTCTCGACAGCGCCATGACCGACGGCAAAGCGCTCCAGCCCATCCGGTCCTCCCCGCCCAACTACGAATCCTGCGTCCTTGCCGCCCACTCCCTCGGTGCACTCGTCACACGATGGGCTCTCATCCGCGCTAATCAACAGAAGCTTCCCTGGCTCGACAGAATCCGCTACATCCTCTTCGCCCCTGCTCACTCTGGAGGCATCATCGTCGATAGCGTTGCAGAACTGCTCGGGTCCAACCCGATCTCTGCTTTCATCGGCAGTGCAGCCAAGGTAAAAATCCCTCTGCTCCTGGAACTCAAGCCCGGCTCTCCCATCCTCAAATCTCTCGAAGCCCACACCATCAGCGCCGCAGCCGCAGGCTGCACTACTCTCAAAGCCCGCCGCGTCCTGATTGCAGAACACGAGGAAATCGTAAGCAACTTGCCCTTCCCCGGAGACCCCTTTCCCACGGCCATCCGCGGAGCCACCCACACCAGCGTCTCCAAACTCAACGACTTCCCTCATCTGATCAACTACCTGAAAGAGCTCCTCTAATGGACAACTCCTACGACAATTTCAAGTACCTCACCGGACGCCTCTTGATTGGCGCGGATCACCTTGCCCTCGAGCCGCTCTTCAAGACCAAATCCGACGAAGCGATTGCACACATCTTTCGCAATCATGACGCCGACCCCGATGGCATCCGAGACCCAATTGAAATTGCCCTTCGTCGCAACATGGATAACTGGCTCAATGAAACCAGCCTCATCTACCTTTCCTGGCTCTCCGGCTACAGCTCTGACCCTGAAGGAGTCGATCAGGGGACCCGCATCTTCGCAATCCTCGGCCACGCCTCGCTCCGGCCCTACTACGAGAACTACTACAAACAGGCCCTCCCCTGCCTCTTCTGTCTGCACCTTGAAGAAAGCAAAATCGAACAGCAAAACTCCCCAGGAGCATTCGAAGCTTTTGCAAACCTCTTCGAGCGATTTCGCAATGACCGTGAGCTAGCTTGCATTCTCGAATTCCTCGACGGCTACTGCTACGGCAAGGCCCCCGCAATCGTCAGTATCGATTCGGTGATCCGGGCCTTCGAGAGTCCAGACCGCGTCGTCGAAGCGGCCTTCCGTCCAGCCTCGCAACTCACTCCTCTCGACAGTGGCATCATTGGCCTCCTGCACTTCGCCACCTTCTGCACTTCACTCCATGAGTTTCTCGAGCGCTGCAAAGACCTTCCCCTACTTCAATCCGCCTTCTGGTTCTTTTATGCTTACTGGTTCCGTGAATACAAGAAGGACGTAAAGAACCTCTCCATTCAGGCCATTCAGAACGCTGCGATGAACACCAAAGACACCGGCTCCCAGGCTCTCGCCAGTGAATCCCAGGCTCGTCTCAACATCATCATGTCCGCACTCACCGGCAACGAATACGCCGCTGCCCTGATCGCGAAGTTTCCCTCCACCGGCATCAGCATCGCATCCTTCGACCTATTGGAAAGAACATCGGCTAAGTCCGGCCTCGCTGCCCGCTTTGCCG
This sequence comes from uncultured Bryobacter sp., assembly GCA_964653845.1. Taxonomy (GTDB): domain Bacteria; phylum Acidobacteriota; class Terriglobia; order Bryobacterales; family Bryobacteraceae; genus Bryobacter. Next base: position 681 of record CAZZGS010000127.1, on the reverse strand, counting down.
CCTATAACTTACCCCGCCAAAACTAGCGGGCCAGCGTCAATACTCCCCAGGGCGAACCCGGCGAAGCAATCCGCTTCACCACGGCACGGGTTGCGACATCAATCACAGTGATGTCGTTACCCGGCCCATTGGCGGTAAACAACGTCTTGCCGTCGGGTGAAAGTCCAAGCCCCCAAGGCCGGCGTCCTGCCTCCACTTCGCCCTCCACCTTGCCCGAAGCCCCATCGAGAAAGAACACCTTCTTGCCGCGCCCGGTGCTCACAAACAAGGTCTTTGCGTCGGCCGACAGCAACACCTTCATCGGCTTCACCACACCCGCCTCACCCAGTTGCACCGTCTGCACCACAGCTTTCTTCGCTATATCGATCATCACAATGGTGCCGTCGTTCTCGGCATTCACCCAGGCCCGGTTCAGATCCGGCAGGAAAGCGATCGACCTTGGCCGTCGCCCCACCTTGATCGTCTCAACCAGCTCGCCTTTCGCGGTATCAATCACCGCCACCGTCCCCGCATCTTCCGACGTCACCAGCACCAGCTTCCCATCCGGGCTCACCGTTACACCCTCAGGCTCTTCGCCCGTCTTGATCTCCTTCACGATCTTCTCCCCAGCCAAGTCGAGAATCGAACCCCCGCCCACGTCCTCGTTCGAAACGTAGAGCATTTTGCCATCCTTGCTCAAGT
>CAZZGS010000126.1:0-9579 GCA_964653845.1 uncultured Bryobacter sp. | reverse complement strand
CCCATAGGTAGTTGACGGTCGCCCGACGAATCGCCAGCTTCCGGTTCTCGGCATAGAATCGCTGAAACAACGCGTCAGCCCGGTCAATCAGATAACCCGAAAGCCCAAACAGCTTCACTTCTTTGGCGGTTGTATGGCTTGCCCCAAGCAGCCGCAGGTAGTCGATCTGCCGCCGCTCTGGCGTCCACCGGTACAGCAACGAGTACGCCATGGCGGCAAACCGCGACTCCGACCAGAACACCGGGATCAAACTAACTACAAGACACGCAAAAAATAGCGGCGAGAACGCAATCACCGAAGCCGACATCGCCACCAGCGACAAAACTTGCTGCAACAGACTTGCGACCAGAAAGAGCATCGAAAGCCGGTCGGTCGTCTGACGCCGGGCCCGGTCCAGTTTGTCCTGAAAGGTGGGATCTTCGAAAGTCACCAGATCCAGCGAGGCAGCATGTCTCATCAGCCGAAGCGTGATCTGGTTGGTGAAGAGATCGGCTAGCAACGAGTCGCAGAGGCCCATCAGACGGCCCAAAAGGTCGGTCAACAGCACCAGGGCTACCTCAATGGCCAAATAGCGCCAGACGAGCCCTGTCGCATTGCCTGAAACCACCTCGTCCACCAGCAACTTCGATACGTAAAGCAAAGCCACGGGCAGAAACGCCAGCAACAGGCGGCACGCCAGCGAAGTTGCGGCAAACAAAGGACGAGTACGCCAGACTTCCATCAGCAGTGGCGGCAGATGGCGCAACGCTTGGGCGCGCTCCCGCCAGGTTTTCAGCTCTTCTTCCGGCTTGGCAGGGCGCATCTCCCCAGTCTAACTTGTTGACCAGAAACAGGAAAGCTCGCCATTTGGCGAGCTTTCCTGCTGATGTTCATTGGGAGAACTGATTCTAACGGGAATGAACCGTAAAAATCGTAGTGATTGGAGTTTATGGCCTTCAGAAGCCGAAGTCAACTTCTTTTCATCTAACTTGTAAAGTCTTTTGAATCAGTAAATTGCGGGCTATTTACGTTGCTTATGGGCTGTGGAAAACATGTTCCCAGACCGTGTAGGATCGCTCTAACGTGATGTTTGTGAAGGGGTTATTTAGATCCCTAGCGTCGTCATGCCGTCATCGTCCTTTTTGCCCGACCAGTGCCGTCCGTAGGCACGAAAAAGTGCAAAAATTATTCCCAGCACCAGACACATGACTAGTAGTACCCCAGCAAGCTGAAAGACGCCGACCAGGAAATCAACCGGGTCGCCCTGCGCTTTTTCCGGCGCTTTGTCCATCGTGATGGCGGCCTTGTACTCGATCTGGCCCACCAGTGATTGGGCAGTTTTGGGATTTATCCCGGCCGGAAGCACCAGCGAGACGATCGGCCCAGACCGGTTAATGGCTGAATTCGGCACCTGCTTGAGAGCTTCAAACTGCTGCCTTGCGATCGCATGATTCGGGTAATGAAGCACTGCCAGCGTCGAATTCCCGTACTTGGCAATCTGTACTTCCGCCGCAAAATCAAAGCCAGCTGCCGCTACAGGAATCCTCGGCTCAAAAGCACGCAAAGATTCTGGACCTAAAAGTAAACGTTCTGAGCCAGCCGTGCGCCCCTTTCGGGGGAGATTTCCAAGCAGCGTAGGCGGAGCAGAGCGGTCTACCTTGAGTGTCGGGAAGAGAAATGCATCGAGAGCCCCACGAGGAGCGGTCCCTGCCAGCGTTTCAAAGACATAGTTCTGGTGTCGAAAAATCTTCTTGTCCGGTGCCTGCAGTGACTGTTCAAAAGCCACTGCTCCCGTGACATCCTTCAGCCGATGAACGGCAAGCGTAAAGGTTTTCGGCCCATTGGCATAGGTAGCAGCTTCAGATTCGGCCAAGCCAAATTCTTTGGCAACATTTGGATATTGAATTTCAGCTTTAGCCGGCTCGGTCCGCTTCCAGTCGTCAATCGACGGAGGTAGAAGCGTTGCGATTAGAAAGAGAAACGGCGAGAGCATTACTTACCTACCGTGACAGACTTTGTATTTCTTACCTGATCCACATGGGCAAGGTTCGTTACGCCCAACCTTGGCACCCTTGACGACAGGCTGCGGCTTGGAGGAAGAAGTAGAGTCGCCACCCACATACTGCAGGGCTTCGAGCTCCTTCTCCTTCTTGCGCTGGATGTTCTTGGTGAAGTCGGTGATGGAAGCAGCGGCTGCTCGAACCGGTGCCGGCTCGTTGCTCTCCACTTCGTCTTCACCATCGTCATCCCCTATTTGGATGGGAGAAGACGTGAGAATGTTCCCGTTTTCATCGTAAGGTTGCAAGAAATACAGATAGCGCAGCGCTTCGTCTTCGATGCGGGCCATCATGTCCTGGAAGAGCGTGAAGCTTTCCTTCTTGTATTCGATCAGCGGATCTTTTTGCCCGTAACCGCGAAGGTAAATACCTTCCTTCAAGTGGTCCATCGATAGCAGATGGTCTTTCCACTGGTTGTCGATCACATTGAGCATGATCATGCGCTCGGTTTCGCGCATCACATCGGGGCTGACGACGGCTTCCTTCTCGTCATAGCGGGCATTGAGCAAGTCGATGACTTCCCGTTCAATCAACTCGCGCCCGGAATTCTGCAATTCTGCCCCATCCACTTTGACCCCAAACTGAGTGAGCACGTCGGATTCAAATCCAGTCAGGTCCCACTGGTCGGCACGAGTACCTTCCGGCAGCCGCGCATCGATAAATGCACCCACAATCGAGGTGATCATCTCGCGAACACGGTCTTTCTGATTTGTCCCGGAAAGCATCGCCCGTCGCAACTCATAGACAGCGGTGCGCTGTTTGTTCATCACGTCGTCGTATTCGAGCAAGTGCTTACGGGCAGAGAAGTGATTGGCTTCAACAGACTTCTGGGCTGCTTCGATTCGGCGCGTAATCAGGCTCGATTCGATCGGCACGTCTTCTTCCATGCCGAGGCGCAACATCAGGCCCTGGATCTTGTCGCCACCAAAGATACGCAGCAGGTCGTCCTGAAGCGAAAGGTAAAAGCGAGATCCACCCGCGTCACCCTGACGTCCAGCGCGGCCGCGAAGCTGATTGTCGATACGGCGGGATTCGTGTCGTTCGGTGCCGAGCACAAAAAGACCACCCAGGCCGGCTACTTCATCATGCTCAGCATCGGTCTGCTTCTTGATCTCGGCGTAAAGGATCTTGTAGTCTTCTTCGTGTACGCCTTCCGGGTCTTTCCCCGCCCGGCGCATCTGATCTTTAGCGAGGAATTCGGCATTACCACCGAGCAAGATATCAGTACCGCGACCGGCCATATTGGTCGATACGGTAACGGCACTCTTGCGCCCGGCCTGAGCAATGATCGAAGCTTCGCGTTCGTGATTCTTCGCGTTCAATACTTCATGGCGCACGCCAATGCGGCGCAAAGCAGCCCCAAGGCGCTCTGATTTCTCAACCGAGATTGTGCCGACCAGAACCGGCTGGCCCTTGTCGTGCAGTTCCTTGATTTCCTTGGCAGCGTTGCGAAACTTCTCTTCTTCAGTGCGATAGACAATGTCGTTAAGATCCTTACGAACCATGTTCTGGTTGGTGGGAACCTGAACAACGTCGAGCTTGTAGGTCTTAGCGAATTCGGCAGCTTCCGTGTCAGCCGTACCGGTCATTCCGGACAGCTTCTTGTACATGCGGAAAAAATTCTGGAAAGTAACGGTAGCGAGCGTCTGGTTCTCTCGTTCAATCTTGACGCCTTCTTTGGCTTCAACGGCCTGATGCAGCCCATCCGACCAGCGCCGGCCCGGCATCAATCGTCCGGTGAATTCATCGACGATCACCACTTCGCCATTCTGGACGACATACTCGCGATCGCGCTGATAAAGAACAGTAGCGCGAAGCCCCTGCTGCACATGGTGGTTCAGTTCCATGTTTTCGATGTCATAGAGATTGCCACAGTTAAGCAGCCGCTCAACCTTGTGTACGCCCTCTTCGGTGAGCGCAACATTGCGCTGCTTCTCGTCAACGGTGTAGTCGCCGGTGAAGTACTTTTCACCAGGCTCTTTACCGACGATCACTTCGCCACGCACCAGCTTCGGAATAATCGTGTTGATGCGGTAATACTTGTCGGTTGACTCTTCGCTGGGCCCGGAGATGATCAGTGGCGTACGCGCTTCGTCGATCAGGATCGAGTCGACTTCGTCGATGATGGCGAAGTTGTGATCGCGCTGGACGCACGATTCCAGGCGAAACTTCATGTTGTCGCGCAGGTAATCAAAACCAAATTCGTTATTGGTGCCGTAGGTAATATCGGCCTGATAGGCAGCGCGGCGGTCCTGTTCGGTAATGTCGTGGATAATGCAGCCAACAGTGAGACCGAGAAAGGAGTGCAGGCGGCCCATCCATTCCGAGTCGCGCTTGGCCAGATAGTCGTTGACGGTGATGACATGGACGCCCTTGCCTTCAAGGGCGTTAAGGTAAGCCGGAAGGGTAGCCACCAGCGTCTTACCCTCACCGGTCCGCATTTCGCCAATCTTGCCTTCGTGCAGAAAGGCCCCGCCCATCAACTGGACGTCAAAGTGCCGCATGTTCAGCACACGGCGTGAGGCTTCACGGCAGACGGCAAATGCTTCGACGAGAAGGTCGTCGAGGGTTTCGCCATTAGACACGCGCTGTTTGAACACGGCTGTTTTGGCTGTCAGCTCAGCGTCGGTGAGCTGGCGCATGGCAGCTTCGAGATTGTTGATCTCTTCAACTTTAGGCTTGATGCGTTTAACTTCACGCTCATGCTTGGTGCCGAAGATTTTAGCGAGTACGGCGTCAACCATATATAGTAATTTTCCTCTACAGTTTAGCAGCGGCAGAAGCGAAGACCTAGTTTTGCCTTACTAGCTGATGGTCGAGGTCGTCATTTGGCTGGTTGCGCTAGGATGTGGACATGGCGACTCGTGCATTGGTTGCGCCGGCTGATTACCTCAGGACTACCTTTGGAGAGAGCGACTGCGAGTACTTTCATGGAGAAGTGGTGGAACGGGCGATGCCAACTTATTTGCACTCCAGATTGCAGGCATTGCTTGCTCACCTCTTCTTCCGGCTGGCCGAAACTCATCGGCTTTTCCCCGCAACCGAATTGCGATTGCAAATCGAGGCAGGAAGTATTTACCGGATCCCCGACGTCTGTTTATTTGCCGATATCGAGCCGAGTGGAGCAGTTGCGCAGATCGTCCCATTGGTCGCAGTTGAGATTAGTTCGCCCGATGACCGGTTGTCTGAAACCCTGAAGAAGCTTGAGGAATACCGCACTCTGGGCGTGCGCCACTTGTGGCTAATCGATGGGGAAGAAAAGCAACTTTTTCTCTACGACGCGGACGGATTACACCGGACCGAGGCACTTGAGCTCACGCAGTTTAACTTTCGGATTGGGCTCGAAGATCTGGGCCTATAAAGTAAATATCCTCGCGGCGAAGCTCCAAAATCTGCATTGCTTAAAGATTCTGACCGGGTTCCCACGCTCGATCAATTGATTTGCCTGCCAGCGCTGAGTTCCTACTCTCGCCTGTTGCTGCCAATCCCGGTCTGCCAATTTTTGAGCGAGTCTTTTGCGAAGTGCCTGGTTCAGGCCTGCGTAGATCGAAGAAGGATGTGAGTAAATGACGCATTTTCTGACTCGCCGATAGCAATCCGAAAGGCAAGGGCTATCTTGCGTTTGGGCGCAATACAACTTCAATTTCTGGCATGTTCAGCAGCGTGTTGTGCACGAGGCAGGCATGCACGGAGCGAAGCAGGCCAGCGGTATTCTTCTCATCGAGCGGAGTCGCGCTCACTTCAACCTGAAACCTTGCCAGCCGTGCGGGCTGCAACGCCTTCTCAGCGACAACACGTACTGACAAACCCTCAGTGGACAGATTCCTGGTCTTCAAGTACTGCGCCGCATAGTAGCCTGCGCAAGTGGCCAGCGCCGCCAGCAATAATTCCGGCGGCGTCATCCCTTCATCATTGCCTCCATTGTCGACGGGTTGGTCTGAAATCAGGCTATGCCCGCGGGTGGCTGCTTCAAACTTCGAAGCCGTCAGATATTTGGCTATGATCTCCATATATTTTTTCCTCTATGCTTAAGGTACAGCGATACGGCGCTGAGGAGCATGGATGATCGAAATCGTTAGCTTCGCCTTATTCTTTCTTGGCTATTTCATCGTGATGCGATGGGTACTCCCCCGCTTTGGCGTCCCCACTTGAATGAGTGGCAATTGTGATGCCGGGTCTCGGCATGAAAACAAAACACCCCAGCCACCTCTCTCCAAATGAATTCCTTACGGCCCGCTCACCTGCTGCTAAAATTCATGCACAGTCATGCTTACGGCCTTTGCCTCTGAAGAGCTGGAACGTCGGCTTCTAGTCGAACTTGGCTCTCGCGTAAGGCTCGGTGGGTTCGTCTATCCACTCCTTCTCGCAGCCGTTGCGCTGCAAGTTAATATCCCCAGTGCATACTTCTGGATTTTCTGGCTCGGTTCTCTATTGGTACTTTTGGGAGCGATCTGGAGAACAGTCGCGGCCAATAGCGCTGCGAGCGCTACCAGTAACTGGCGCTCCGTCCGCGAAGAGATCAGAGTCTCAAGTCTCCTTTTGTCCGCGCTGGTCAGCTTACTATCCACTCTTGCCTTGGCCAACGGACCACGTTCTGACTTCTCCCACCTGATCCTCTTTGGCCTCATCAGTTGGACTGCCCTCGGCTGCAACGTCTTTGCCCCAGACCTCTCACTGGCCAAGGCGTTCAACCTCGTCAGCATGATCCCATTCATCGTCTGGTGCCTGATCGTGCGCGATAGCTTCGGCTGGTTCAGCGCCCTCATCTTTGGCATCTCCTGGCTTTTCCTCTGGATCGCAACCAAACTCGCCAATACCCACCTGAAGAAAATGGTGATGACCCAAATCCAGCTCGAATCCCAGGCTGACGATCTTCGCAATGCCCGCGACTCCGCCGAAGAATCCTCACGCGCCCGCACCCAGTTTCTTGCCAACATGAGCCATGAAATTCGAACTCCATTGAACGGGATCATCGGTGTCGCGGACCTGATGCTCGGAACCCCACTCGACGAGGAACAGCGCGAACTGATCGGTATCATGTCCCAAAGTGGCAATCATTTGCTGATCCTGGTCAACGATCTGCTCGACCTGTCCAAGATCAATGCCGGCAAGCTCACGATCGAAGCTGTCCAATTTGATCTGCGTCACCTCCTCAATGAAACTTGCCGCCCCCTGCAATTGCAGGCCGAGAGCAAAGGTCTCGATTGGCACTTGCAAGTCCGTAAAGAAGTGCCTCAACTCTGCTTGGGCGACCCCGTCCGGGTACGGCAGGTCTTGTCCAATCTGATGAGTAACGCCCTCAAGTTTACCGATCACGGCGGGGTGACCATCGATGTCGGAATGGTTGACGGCGAACAGATACGTTTCATTGTCGAAGATACCGGCATCGGAATTGAAGCGGCCAAACTCCAAGGCATTTTTGAAGAATTTGAACAAGCCGACCGCAGTACCACGCGCCGCTTTGGAGGCACCGGCCTTGGCCTTGCCATCTCCAAAAAACTGGTCGAACTGATGGGCGGCCGTATCGGCGTGCAAAGCGCCTTAGGCCAAGGCTCAGTCTTCTGGTTCGAGCTGGCTACTTCAAGAAACCGCTCGTAATTAATACTTCAGCCGACAAGACGTCGTTCTGCGCGTCGTCGATGGCAAGCAACTTTCGCAAGGCTGGGCTCAATCTCTTCTGCGTCTCCGGCCGTAACAGTTTCTTTTGATATTGCTGCTGCGGCTTGTCGCCCCGGCAGAAAAACGCATGCATCGCTCGCCGCTGTTTGGACGTCCGATTTGCCGTCCCGCCATGCCAGGTGTGCGCATTGCAGATCACCAGAGTGCCCGACTTGCCAGTCACTAAAATCTGATCCGGGTGCGCAGCAAACGGATCGGCCATCTCTTCCTGCGGCCGCTTGCCCCAAAGATGAGAACCCGGCACCACCCGCGTCGCTCCATTCTCCGGCGTAAAATCATCGAGCATAAAAATCGTATTCGCCACCCAATAGCCCTGCTCATCGCGGATGCCGTTCATGTCGACATGCAGAGGCTGATCGGCCTCACTCATCGGGTTGGTTGATCTGACGTTGAGACTCGAAAGCTTGAAGTCGGGCCCCAGAATATGAGCCTTCGCCTCCAGCATCACTGGAACCTGAATCGCTGCCTCAAACACCTCACCCTTATCGACGCAATTGGCCAAACGCCTCGCCCCAGCCTCGTACTTGAACTCTCCCCCCGCAGTTTCACCCTCGCTCTCAAAAAGCTCCTCAATGCGCTCTCGCAAGGCTTCCAGCATCTCCGGCGGCACCGCATCGGGCACCACCAAAAATCCATCGCGGTCTAAATTGGCAAGCTGTTCTGCGTTTAACATGCTGAGATAGATTTTATGCGGATTCTCGTTCGGGCAACCAATTGGCTTGGAGACGCCATCATGTGTCTCCCGGCTTTGCACGCCCTGCGGTCGGCAAATCCTTCGGCCCACATCGCAATCCTCGGCCTGCCCTGGATAGCCGATCTATACTCTTCTGAATCTTTCTGCGACGAAGTGATCGTCTACCCAAAAGAAAGTTGGTCAGCCAGACTCGCCTTGGCCAGGACCCTGCGAGGACGCTTCGACAAAGCGCTCCTGCTGCAAAATTCCTTCGAGGCTGCCGCCTTCACTTTCCTCGCACGCATCCCCGAACGTGCCGGCTTCAATCGCGACGGCCGCCGCCTCCTGCTCACTCATCCGGTCGACGTGCCCGTGATCGGCCACGAACGGTTCTACTACCTCGAACTCCTGCGTCTCGCCGGCTGGATTGACGGCTATAACGCAGACTCGCCCATCCGCCTTAACGGTATCGAACGTCACCCCGAGCCTGTAATTGGCATCAGCCCCGGTGCCGCATTCGGCAGTGCCAAGCGTTGGTATCCCGAGCGATTCGCCGAAGCTGCAGCTGATGTAGCTCTGGCCCGTGGCTCGCGAGTCGCGCTCTTCGGCAGCCCGGCAGAAGCAGACATCGTTGCCATCGTCGAAGCTGGCCTCAAAGCCCGCGGAGTTCAAGTCGAGAACTATGCCAGCCGCACCACCCTGCGCGAATTCATCCAACTCGTAGCCAATTGCGAGCTCATGCTCACCAACGATAGTGGCGCAATGCACGTCGCCTATGCAGTCGGCACCCCCAGCGTCACGATCTTCGGCAGCACCGATCATATTGGCACCGGCCCCGTCGGCCCACTCGCCCGCATCGTCCGCGAACCAGTCCATTGCTCACCCTGCAAACTGCGCGAATGCCCAATTGACCACCGCTGCATGACAAGGATTTCGCCAGAGCGAGTAGCGCTAGATGCCCTCGACTTGCTGAAATAGAAGATTGGACACTCGAAAGAAAATCATCCCGCTTGATCAGGCCGCCCTGCGCGCCACAGAAGAAGGCCTCTTGCTTGTTCAAATCGACTGTGACCCACTACTCGCCCCAGTGCTCGCGAAACTCGACCGGCCCCTGCTCGCCCTCGTCACCGATCGGCCAGACTCCTATCTCAGTGTCGAAGCTCGTGCCGAACTGGCCGCCAGCCTCGGCAT
>CAZZGS010000125.1:0-9627 GCA_964653845.1 uncultured Bryobacter sp. | reverse complement strand
GGACAGTCGGCGGCGACGGCTGCTGTGATGGCCATTGAATCGAAGGTGGATGTGCAGGACCTATCTTATGAGGCTTTGCGCAAGAGACTGGTGGCGGATGGGCAGGTGCTCGAGGTTGCCAAGGTGCCTGCGGTAAATTGACGATTATCTATGCGTTGCTCATTGATAGCCGTTCTGTTGATTGCCAGTTGTGGTTTTGCCGCTGATCCAGCGGAGCTTCGCCGTTGGGAAGCGCAAGCGAAGAAGGTAAAGATCGTTCGGGATAGTTGGGGAATTGCGCATGTTTATGGCAAGACCGATGCGGATACTGTCTTTGGTGCCTTGTATGCCCAGGCTGAAGATGACTTCAATCGTGTCGAGTCGAATTACATCAATGCGCTGGGGCGGATGGCTGAGGCAGAGGGCGAGCTGCTGATCTATCAGGACCTGCGGATGAAATTGTTTGTCGAGCCGGAGACCTTGAAGAAGCAGTATTCGCAAAGCCCGGCGTGGATGAAGAAGCTGATGGACGCTTTTGCGGACGGACTGAATTTTTACCTCGCCAAGCACCCGGCGGTAAAGCCCCGTGTGATCAAGCGCTTTGAGCCGTGGATGGCGTTGAGCTTTACCGAAGGCAGCATTGGCGGAGATATTGAGCAGGTGAACCTGAATCAGCTTGAGGCGTTTTACGGGAAGGCTGCGTCGACCTTGGCGCGCGTTGAAATCGAGGATTTACATAGGGAACCGTCGGGGTCTAATGGCGTTGCGATTGGGCCGTCGAACACGAAGAACAAGGCGTCTTTGCTATTGATCAATCCTCATACTTCGTTTTACTTCCGGTCGGAATTGCAGATGGTGAGCGGAGAAGGGCTGAACGTATATGGAGCTTCGACTTGGGGGCAGTTCTTTATCTATCAGGGCTTCAACGAGAAGTGCGGGTGGATGCATACTTCGAGTGGCGCCGATGTGATTGACGAGTACCTCGAAACCGTTACTCAAAAGGGTGATCAGTTCTATTACAAGATCGGGAATGAAGAAAAGCCTCTAGTTTCGAGGATTGTGACTGTGCCTTATCTGAGCAAGACGGGGAAGGCCGAGAAGAAGTTCACGGTTTTCTTTTCACCGCATGGGCCGATCGTGCGGAGCTTGAATGGAAAGTGGGTTGCGGTGCAGTTGATGCAGGAGCCGGTGAAGGCTTTGCAGCAATCTTACTTGCGTACCAAGGCCAAAGACTACAAGAGCTTTCGCGAAACCATGGAGCTGAAAACCAACTCTTCGAACAACACGATCTTTGCCGACGCGAGCGGGCACATTGCCTACTTCCACGGGAATTACCTGCCGAAGCGGGATGTGGCATTCGATTGGACCAAACCTGTTGATGGGTCGAACCCGGCGACCGAATACAAGGGGCTCCATACTATCGACGAGACACCGAACCTTCTGGATCCAAAAGCGGGTTGGCTTTACAATGCCAACGATTTCCCCTGGTGGGCTGCGGGTAAGGACAGTTTGAAGAAGGATGCTTACCCTGTGTATGTGGAGAGCGGGACGGCTTCTGCGAGGGGAGTGCATGCTTTGAAGGTGTTTGAAGGGAAGACTGATTTCACGGTTGAGAGCCTGCTCGCGGCCGCTTATGACAGCTACCTGCCGTGGTTTGAGCAGCCTATGCCTGCGCTGATTCGCGTGCTTAAGAATTCGGATGGGAATTGGCGTGAGCAGTTGGCAGTGCTTGAGAAATGGGATCTGCGGTGGTCGGTGGATTCGGTTGCTACTTCAGTGGCTGTGTTTTGGGGAGAAGAAGCGCGTCGCCTGGCAATGCCTGCAGCACGTCGCGAAGGGATGCTCGTAGAAGAGTACCTGGGCACGAAGGCGTCGCCGGCTTTGTTGCTGGAGGCGATGGCAACGGCGATGGTGAAGTTGGAGAAAACCAGCGGATCGTGGAAGACGCCCTGGGGGGAGATCAACCGGTTTCAACGGTTGACTGGCGATATTGTGCATCCCTTTGACGATACGAAGGCTAGTATTCCTGTCGGCTTCACTTCTGCAATTTGGGGTAGCCTCGCGAGCTTTGGCGCGCGGCCTCACCCTGGGACAAAGAAATGGTACGGCACCAGTGGCAATAGTTTTGTCGCTGTTGTGGAGTTTGGAAAGAAGGTGAGAGCAATTGCAGTTTCTGCGGGCGGTGAGAGTGGGGACCCCCAGAACAAACACTTCAAAGACCAGGAAGAACGTTACTCAAAGGGTAATCTGCGCGAAGTCTATTTTTATCCGCCTGATGTAAAGGCGCACCGCGAGAATGAATATCGTCCTGGGAATCGATGAGTTCTTTAGCTACCTCAAGCCAGCCGCCAATCCTCAGTGTAGTCGTGCCCTTCTTGAACGAAGAAGGGTGGCTGCCGTTTTGTCTCGAAGCGTTGCGGCGCCAAAGTCTGGATCGCTCGAAATACGAAGTGATTTTCGTGGACAACGGTTCTACAGACCGGTCGCTAGAGATATTACGAGCGGAACATGGCGTAGTGGTGGTGCACGAGGAACGTCGAGATCCTTACATCGCACGCAATCGCGGTGTGCAGGCGGCGTGCGGCGATTTCATTGTATTCCTTGATGCGGACTGCATTGCCAATATCGATTGGTTGTCACAACTGCTTGTGGCTGTTGAGACTTCGCAGGCCAAGGTCATCCTTGGGAGCATCGGTTATCCGAATGGGGCATCCATCTGGCTTTGTTGCTATCGCGACTACTATGACCAGAAGATTGAATATCTTTTGAAAAACAAGCTGACTGCGAAGTACTTTGGGCATGCAGGCAACATGGTGATTCAGCGATCCCTGTTCCTGCGATTGGGATCATTTATGCCCATGCCCATTGTGGGAGATACAGAAATTTTGCATCGGATGACAGCGCGGGCCCCGGCGGAGCAAATCTGTTTTTGGCCAGAGGCGCTGGTCATTCATGCGGAGGTGACGAGTTTTCAGATCTGCTTGATGAAGGTATTTGAGACGGGGCAGTACTCGAGAACACTTTCCTCGGCCGGAGGATATTTGCCTCTATCGTTAAAAGATCGCTTGCGGGTCTACTTGAATTGTATTGAAGCGCTCGATTATGGATTCTGGAAGAGCCTCACGATGGTGGGGATGCTCTCAGTGGGTTGGCTTGCCTTTACCATGGGGTGGTTCTGGCGGCCACAAAGAGCCAGCAGTTGAGCCGTGGCATCAAATTTGTTAGCGAAGCTGCGAATACTGGTTACGGTAGAGCAGGGCGCTGCTATTTGCGAGCATTGCAGGCCTCGGGAGTGCCAATAACCTGGACACCAATGGTGATTGGGTCAGGCTGGGGAATGTGGCAGGAGCCGCATGATGGTTCTGCCCTTGAAGGGTGTGAATTCACTGATCTGGTGAATCGAAAGATTGACTACGACACAGTCATTGTTCATATGATCCCTGAGTACTTCACGCGATGGCGCAGTCTTGAGTTGGGCAAGCGGATCATTGGAATGACTGTTTGGGAACTGGATGTGGTGCCTCCGAACTGGGTTGACTGGATGAATCAGTTGGATGCAATTATCGTGCCGTGCCAGTGGAATCGGGAGGTGTTTCTTGCCGCTGGGGTTCGACCTCCGATTCATGTTGTTCCACACGTGGCCGAACCGGTGGTCGCGACGAAGCAGGTTCAGCTCGCCGGAGTTAACCCTGATGATTATGTCTTTTACACGATTGCCGCATGGCGAGAGCGTAACGCTCCACACTTAACACTGACCAGCTTTCTTTCGGAGTTCAGTGCTCAAGAAAAAGCCATTCTGGTGATCAAGACATCTGCGACCAATGAGCGCCGTCGTTCCGATGGCTTCTGGCGTCATCACGTTATGCGCCATTTTGAGACTACGAGGAGAGATTTCGAGCAAATCAGAAAGCGAACGTCGTCTTCTGCCCGCGTCTTGCTTGTGACTGAGGATTGGACTTCAGACCAAATTAACGCTCTTCACCTTCGTGGTGATTGCTATGTTTCGATGACTCGCGCCGAAGGCTGGGGGCTTGGTGCTTTTGAGGCTGCACAGGCTGGCAACCCAGTGGTGATCACTGGCCACGGAGGCCAGCTGGATTTTTTGCCTTCCGCATTGTCTTACCAAGTGGGATATCAATTGGTTCCTTCTTCTGGCCGGGAGTTGGTAAACATTGGGGCAAAATGGGCAGAGCCCGATCTGGCAATGGGCGGCAAGTTGATGCGGGAAGTGTATCAGAATCAGGATGAGGCGGCCAAGAAGGGAACCATGCTGCATCAGCATGTTGAAGGTAGGTTTTCCACTGAGACGATCATAAATGACATGCTGGGTTTCTTGAAATCTCTCCCATTAGCTTGATCTTAAAGGCAAAGTATATGAAGGTTGTGTTTGTCAGCCCGGTTCCAGGCGGGACTGGGACTTCCGGATTGGCGATGCGGGCTCGTTTCACCTTGGAATCCCTGTCGCGGCGGCACGAAGTGCAACTGGTTTCGCCCCGATCCACGAGCATTGGCTCCCGGGTCAGACGCTGGACACATGACTCACTGCCGAAGTTCTACAACGCCTGCTTTTCCATTCCGTCGGATTGGGAGGAGCCTGGATCGTCGTCATGCCGAAGCGCCTCGCTGGAGATGATGGCGCATCAGCCGGAGCTCATTCATGTTTTTCGGTTTTATAAGGCACCGTTTGTAACTGCGCTATTGGGCAAGGTGTCCTGTCAACTCGATCTGGATGAGAGCGAGGCAAACACACGAAGAAGGCTGGCGGACCTGGCACGGCTCAATGGGGATGCTTTGAGAGCGAGCATGTGGGAATCTGAAGCAAAGTTCTTTGCACAAGCAGAAGGCAAGTTGCTGCCGGCATTTGAACGCATTTTTGTCTCCAGCGACTGCGAGCGGGGCTTGCTGCTTGAGATGCATCCCAGGCTGCAGGCTGAGGTGCTTCCGAACGTGGTGGATATTCCTGCGAGTTCCCGAATGGATCGCCGAAGGGGGCCCTTCACATTCCTGTTCCTTGGTGGCTTGGGCTATTACCCCAACGAAGACGGTGTTCGATATTTCATCCGTGACATTCTGCCAATTTTGGTTGCGCGAACTGCTGGAGATTTTCGTTTTGTTGTAGCCGGGGGCGGTGCATCCACGGATTTGAAGCATCTGATGGCCAATTCACCCTTTGTTGAGTCGACAGGATACGCACCAAATTTGGAGGCTCTCTATCAGGCGGCCGATGTCGCGCTGATTCCGCTTCGAGCCGGTGGCGGCACTCGCATCAAGGTGCTAGAAGCATTTGCACATCAGGTACCTGTTGTAAGTACTCGTATGGGCGTGGAGGGCTTGCCAGTGACGGACGGCGCGGAAGTGCTCATCGGCGATGGAGCCGAAGAATTTGCACATGCCTGCGTGCGCCTGATGGAAAGTTCAGAATTGGGGTCGGATATTGCGCGTTCTGCTTATGAACTGGTGAGGACCCGATTTAGCTCTCAGGTGCTGGATGCAACGTTGCGATAGCATAGCGCTTGAGTTTCTCATGCAAGTCAGCTTAATCCTAGTCACCCTTGCGTCAATGACGGCGCTGGGTGCAGAAAGCCCAGTACCTTTCGTTACTGCGGAATTTATCAGCAAGAATTGTGTTGGCTGTCATGCGGGCACTAAGGCTCCAGCAGGACTCGACCTGAGCCGGCTCGACTTCAATCTCGACAACGCTGAGACCTTGAGGCGATGGGTGCGGGTTCATGATGCTGTGGAAAAAGGTACGATGCCTCCTGGCAAAACAGCGCTGGATCGCAAAGCGTTTGCGACAGCACTTGCCAAGCCGCTAATCGATCATGCCGAGCTGCGCAATGCCAGTAACGGGCGTTCGGTATTGCGGCGGCTGAATCGCTACGAGTACGAGAATACGATACGGGATCTGCTGTCGGCGCCGTGGCTGCAGCTTCGCGATTCGCTGCCTGAGGATGGAATCGTTAGTCGCTTCAACAAGGCTGGCCAGGCTTTAGACGTGTCGCACGTGCAGATGTCGCGCTACATGGAGACGGCGGATCAGGCGTTGCGCCTGGTGTTGAATGCTTCCGCTCAGAAGGAAGAGATGCGCCGGTATTATGCGCGGGATCAGAAGCGCCTGCAAGGGAGGATGAAGTACACGCCGTTTAACCGGCATCCTGAACGTGCTTCGATTCCGATCCTTGGCTTTGAAGCGCAACCGGATGTTCTGAACGAGAAGGCTCCGATGACCGTGGGGGACGCGAATCCAGCGGTGCGGGAGCTTGAGGGTTTTGCGACTCCAGCGAGTACCTATGTTGGCAATGAGTATCATTTCGATCAATTCGCAGCCAAGACCGGTGGTTATTACAAGCTGAGGCTGAATGCATTCTCTCTTTGGATCCATACGTTTTATGGGGCACTGCATCGAGGCGACAAGGTGGAGTATTGGCGGCCTGATCGCGAGAAGACTTCAAAGGGGCGTACCGTTGAGCCTTTGACGGTTTATGCCTATAGCAGGGGCGGCGAGAAGAGGCTGCTGGGGACTATAGATCTTGGCCCTGAGCCCACCGTGCACGAGATGAATGTTTATCTCTTGCCGGGGGAGATGATATTGCCTGATGCGGCGCGCCTGTTTCGATCACGGCCTGGTTTTGTCGGTAGCCCGGATGCTACCAAGGACGGGATGCCGGGGGTTGCCTACCGTTGGCTCGAGGTTGCCGGGCCGTTGCATCCGCCGGAGTCTCGGGAGGTGGATCGCTTCTTTGCCAAAGCAGGGAATCCTGAGACGTTGTTGCGCGAATTCATGAAGGCGGCATACCGCAGACCTCCGATGGAAGCGGAAGTACAGCGTTATCTCAAGATCGTCAAAGATGGATCTGCCAACACTAGCGAAGCTTTGATTGCCGGCTACACGGCAGTGCTTTGCTCGCCTGGCTTTCTCTATCTGGAAGAAGCGCCTGGTCTGCTTAGCTCTGATGCGCTGGCTTCGCGACTTTCGTATTTCTTGTGGAATGCTCCGCCAGATGCGTCCCTTCGTAGTCATTCTTTGAAGCGTCCGGCAGCGCTGAAGGCAGAAACAGAGCGCTTGCTCAATTCACCGCGAGTTAAGGATTTCCTGGGAGCTTTTCTGGATTTTTGGCTGGATTTGAGGAAGCTTGGCGACAATACTCCCGACCAAACGCTTTATCCGGAATACTATCTTGATGACTTGCTGCTGGAGTCTGCGACTAAGGAAACCCAACTGTTCATGGGTCATTTGCTGGAGAAGAATCTCCCGGCGGCCAATATTGTGGTTTCGAAGTTCACCTTCTTGAATTCTCATTTGGCGCGGCATTATGAACTGCCAGCGGTGGAGGGCTCGGCGATGCGTTATGTGGAGTTGCCGGCGAATTCAACTCGCGGCGGCCTGTTGACTCAGGCCAGCGTATTGAAGGTGACGGCCAACGGCACCACGACTTCTCCCGTACTGCGCGGGGTTTGGATTATGGAGCGGATTCTTGGGGATCCTCCGCCTCCTCCGCCTCCCGGCACGCCTGCGGTTGAGCCGGACACGCGCGGGGCAACAACGATTCGTGAGCAACTCGACAAACATCGCTCCAATGCTTCTTGTGCGTCGTGCCACCGCAAGATTGATCCGCCAGGTTTTGCGCTTGAGAGCTTTGATGTTCTGGGCAAGTGGCGCACGCGGTATCGATCCATTGGTGAGGGCGAGCCTGTTCAGGGGCTTGGCAAAAATGGCCATGCCTTTACGTTCCGCCTTTCGCAGCCAGTGGATGCCAGCGGGCAGATGTCGACAGGGGACAAATTTCAAGATGTTGTTGAGTTCAAGCGGCTGCTCCTCAAGGATGAGCGGCAGATTGCCCGTAATCTGGTGCAGCAGTTCATTGCCTATTCCACCGGTGCGCCTGTTGGCTTTGCCGATCGGGCCGAAGTGGAACGGATTCTCGATGTATCCGCCAAGGATCGCTTCGGTGTCCGCACCCTGATTCATCAAGTCATTCAGAGTAAGCTCTTCAGTAGGAAGTAGAGGATTGATCATGAACAGCAGCCTTCGCCAACAAGTTCCTCGTCGCGCACTCTTGAGGGGTGCCGGCGTTGCCATGGGGTTGCCCATGCTCGACATCATGCAAAAGGCATTTGCGGCGGAGACCAAGACTGTTGCTCCTCGCCGTATGTTGGCGATTTGCAACAACCTCGGTGTCCTGCCAAATCAGTTCTTTCCAGAGACAGCCGGCAAGGATTACACTGCATCGCCTTACCTGAAGCTTCTGGATGAGTACCGCAAGGACTTCACCGTGTTTAGCGGTGTGTCCCATCCGGATGTCGACGGCAGCCATTCGTCGGAAGTATGTTTCCTGACCGCTGCGCCGCACCCGGCCAATGGCGGATTTCGCAATTCGATTTCTCTCGATCAGTACATGGCGGATCAGGTGGGCGTGCATACCCGCTTCCCATCGCTGACGTTGGGTGTGAATGTAAATCGTGGGCCTCGCAGTCTGACCTGGACTGGTTCTGGTGTGATGATCCCTTGCGAAGATAGTGCGGCATCCATCTACAAGCGGCTCTTCCTGCAAGGGACCGAAGCAGAGATCGAAAGCCAGATTGCGAAGTTGAAACTGGGCGAGAGCATCATGGATTCTGTTGCCGATCACGCTGGTGGGCTGAATCGTCAGCTGGGGCCCAGAGATCGCGAGCGCCTCGATCAATACGTTACTGGAGTGCGGGAGCTTGAGCGTCGACTGGTCCTGGCCCGTGCCTGGGAGCGCAAGCCCAAGCCTAAGGCACCACAAGCGTCTCCGACCGATCCTGATAGCAATCGCGCTTATATGGCGAAGGTTCGCTTAATGTACGACATGGCGCGGCTGGCATTTGAGACGGATTCTACTCGTTTGATTACGCTCTTTCTCGACAGTACGGCATCGCCAGCGATTGATATCGAGGGCGTGAACATTACCGATGGCTATCACAACCTTTCGCACCACGGAAAGAGCGAAAGCAAGCTGGCGCAACTGGAGGCTATCGATCAGTGGCACATGCGGTTGTTGGGTGAATTGTTTGGGAAGCTGAAGGGCGTAAAAGAAGCGGATGCCACGCTGCTGGATCGCAGCATGGTGCTGTATGGCAGTAACTTTGGGGATGCCAACAAGCACACGACGGACAACATGCCGGTGCTGCTGGCTGGTGGAGGATTCAAGCATGGGCAGCATCTGGCCTTTGACAAGCAGCGCAACTATCCTCTGCCGAATCTCTTCGTCAGCATGTTGCAGCGCATGGGGATTGAATCGGATCGCTTTGCTTCATCCACTGGTTCGATGCGTGGACTGGAACTTCTCTAGCTACCGCCGGTGATTGCGCCTACGATCCAGAATGGTTCTTTGCCCGGGGCCACTGCTTCCGGGAGTGGGTCTTCGGGCCGATTGTGCGACAGGTCTTCTTCGCAGGCGAAGAAGCGAATGAAGGGGCGGCGCTGTTTGGTTGTGTGATCGCGGAGGGTGCCCTGAAGCATCGGGTAGCGGGCTTCAAGTGCGTCCAGTAAGGAAGCTTGCGTTGGGATGCCTTCGACTTCCAGTTGTACTTCGCCCGTGATTTGGCCGAGCGTGCGCAAGTGAGCCGGTAATTCAACGCGAATCACGAGAGAGTCTGCACTTCGACTGAGAGCACGGCGGGGAG
>CAZZGS010000124.1:0-9628 GCA_964653845.1 uncultured Bryobacter sp. | reverse complement strand
TTCAACACCTGACCGCCAAACAACCATAACGCAACTGCCGTGAGAAAAGTAAGACCTGACGTCATAATTGTTCGGCTCAGCGTTTCGTTGATGCTTCGATTCACAATTTCGGTCATGTCGCCCTTGCGTCCTCTCTGCAGATTTTCACGAATACGGTCGAAAACCACAATCGTGTCGTTCATGGAGTAACCAACTAATGTAAGGAGTGCGGCAATCACAGTCAAGGAAATCTCTTTATGGAACAAAGAAAAAAGTCCTATAGTGATGATCGTGTCGTGAAAAACAGCGATCACGGCCGCGAAACCATACACGAATTCAAAACGAAGGCCTACATATATCAACATTCCGGCTAGCGCGTAAAGGGTTGCGAGCAAAGCTTGTGTGCGCAATTCGTTGCCGACCTTGGGGCCGACGACTTCGGTATTGCGGACGAGGTACTTGCCGATGTAGCCTTCCTGCTTGATGACAGTGAGAATTTGCGGGGTCATGCCGGGGACGCCGCTGAGTTCGTCGAAGTTGGAGAGGATGCCGCCCTTTTGCTTGTCCCGAAAACTGAGGACGCCGGTGACCAACTTGCGCAAGTCTTCATCGGCGATGAAGACGCCGGCTTTCTGAAGGGGCAAATTAAGCCTCTCGTAGACCCTTGCTGCGGCTGCGCCGGTGAAATCGAGCTTGTCTGCCTGAGAACTGAAAACGCTGGCCAGAGTGTCCTCTATGGCCTGACGCGTGGATTGTAATTCACGCTCGTTCTTGATTTCGGTCTCGATCATCAGTTCATTGGTACCTTGAACCGAAATCACCGAGATTTCTCCGGGAATCTTTTTACTGAGAGCGGATCGAATGGAGTCTTCACTTGGCTTCTCGGCGAACTTCACGTAGAGCAGCGTGCCGCCCTTGAAGTCGATGCCGTAACGAGGACCACCCTGAACCACCAAGCTGATCAAGCCAGCGGCGGTGAGCAAAAGTGAGAGGCCGATGAGCGGCCACTTGTTGCCCATGAAATCGAAATTTGTATCGCGAAAAATCTGCATGCTGCCTAAACCCGGCTGGTGCGCAATTTGTATTGGACACCAGCCATTCCTTTCTGGTTCCCGCCGGAATGAAAGAATTTATCACTCAACAGCGGAAAAAATATGAATTTCTTGTACTGAGCTAGATGCTCAGGGTCGTAATCTTTTTGTTTCCGCTCATTTCCCAGTCGAAGATGACCTTGGAGACGAAGACGGCGGTGAACACGTTGGCCAGCAAACCGATGATCAGGGTGACGGCAAAGCCCTTCACATTGGTGGTACCAAAGATGAAGAGGAAGGCGCTTGATACGACGGCAGTGACGTGGGTGTCGATGATGGTGAGGAAGGCGCGGCTGAAGCCTGTGTCGATGGCGGCCCGAATAGCCTTGCCGCTGCGGAGTTCTTCGCGGATTCGCTCAAAGATCAGCACGTTCGAGTCGACGGCCATACCGATGGTGAGCACAATACCGGCAATGCCTGGCAGGGTGAGCGTTGCACCGACGTAGGCGAGGATCGCGATGAGGATGAAGGCATTCAGGAAGAGAGCGACAGTTGCATTGATGCCAGCCTTCTTGTAGTAAACGAGCATGACAAGAACGACTGCGACCAGGCCGACGAGGCCGCTCATTAGTCCCTGGCGGATCGAATCGGCACCGAGTGACGGGCCGACGGTTCGCTCTTCGAGATAGACGACGCTGGCCGGGAGCGAGCCTGCACGCAGGACGAGGGCGAGATCGTTGGCTTCCTGCTGGCTGGCGGCACCGGTGATCTGGCCGTTGTCGGAAATCTTGTTCTGGATGGTGGGGGCGCTTCGGACCTGGCCGTCGAGCACGATAGCGAGACGCTTATTGATATTGGCTTCAGTGAATCGTCCGAAGCGGCCGGCGGCGTCCTGGCTGAGCACGAAGGTGGTGACCCAACCGTTGTTCATTGTGTCTTGCGAGGCGCGGGAGTCGCGCAGGTCGCGTCCGGTGATGACTGGAGCGCGCTTGAGGAGGAACCAGCTCTCCTGGCTACCCATTCCACGGAGGGCCTTGGTACCGGGAGGCAGAATGCCGTTGAACTGATTGAGCATCTGATCGCGGGTGGCGAAGGGGCCTTCGTTGACTTCGTAAAGCTCAAGCAGGGCGGCAGTCTGGAGGATCTGCTTGATGCGGGCCGGATCGTCGACGCCGGGCATCTGGATGAGGATCTCAGGGACGGTTTCGGCGGCACCACGCTGCTGCACGCTTGCTTCTGCGAGGCCCAAGCCGTTGATGCGGCTCTCGATGGTGCGGATGGCGCTGGCAACGGTCTTCTTGCGCAGATCGAGCGCAGCCGTGGTCTTCATCGTCATCTTGTAATCGCCGCTCGAGGTACTGGTGATGTTCCAGTCAGGGAAGCGTTCGTTGATCAGGCGGCGGAAGTCGCCTGCCTTGTTGATCGAAATGCCTTTGCCTACGATCTCGATTTTGTCTGCATCTTCGATGCTGCCGGGTTCATTCCGGTCGAAGTTGCCGTAATCGATGGCGGCTGTCTTTAGCTCGTTTTTGATACGGTCGATGAGCTGGTCGGCTTCTGCCTTGAATGCGTCCTGTACCTGAACCTGCAGCACCAACTGGCTGCCGCCCTTCAGATCGAGACCCAGCTTGATGTTGTTGTTGAAGTTGTCGACCAACTCCTTCTGATTCTTGGGAATCCCGATAATGCCGTAGAGACACACCAAGGTCACGCCAACAATCGACGCAATCTTGATCCACAAACTTCTATCCATTACGAAAACCTTCCTGCTTGAATTCCCACCCGCCATTCTTTGACGGCACCGGTGAGCTAACTATTTCGCGTCTCCGCCTTCTGGCAGGATGACACTGGCAACACTTTGCCGTGCAAACCGAAGCTTGACGGCATCGGGTTTGACACGGATCACGAGGCTCTGATCCTCGCTATTCATCGAAACAATTATCCCGATGATTCCCCCGTTGGTCACTACCTCATCTCCATTTTTCAGATTGGCGAGCATTTCCTTGAGCTGCTTGCGCTGCCGTTGGGCAGGGAGCAGAACGAGAAAATACATGATTCCGAACATTGCCACGATTGGCAAGAATCCGAGCATCTGGCTTGTAGAAGCCTGCAAAAACAGGGCGGGCAGTGTCACGATTGGTATTCCGGGGTCTTCCTAGAAGATTCTACAGTCTTTTTCGATCTTTTTCGATCATTCCGTGGATTCACGTTTTGCGCCGGAGCGCATCTCTGCTAAAAACTGTGGAAATCTCCCATTCAGAATACTACCCCGCATGGTGCGCATGATGTCAAGGTAATAGCGTAAGTTGTGAATTGTGGCCAAAGTTGAAAAAAGAATCTCCTGGGCCAAGAACAAATGGCGAAGATAGGCCCTTGAGAAGTTTTTGCAGGCATAGCAGGAGCATTTGGGGTCGAGTGGCGCGGGGTCGTCTTTGAACCTGGCATTTTTGATAATGATGCGGCCCTGGCTCGTAAAAAGACAGCCGTTGCGGGCGTTGCGGCTGGGCATCACACAATCCATCATGTCGACGCCACGGGCCACATATTCGGGTAATTCTTCGGGTAAACCGACTCCCATCACGTAGCGAGGCTTGTTTGCGGGGAGCATCGGGGCGACGACTTCGGTCATCGCGAGGCTGTCGGGCCGGGGTTCGCCTACGCTCAGGCCGCCGATGGCGTAGCCATACGCATTTAGTTCCAGCAAGGATTCTGCCGAGGCTACCCGCAAGTCCTGGTACATTCCGCCTTGAACGATGGGAAAAAGTGCGTGGCTTTGTTCTGATTCTGCGCGGGGACCACGGTAATGGTCGAAAGCGCGACGCGCCCAGCGGGTGGTCATCTCCATGCTTTGGCGGGCTCGTTCGTAGGTGGCAGGGTATTCTGTGCACTCGTCAAGCACCATCATGATGTCGCTACCGAGTGCGAGTTGGACGTCCACCGTGCTTTCTGGCGTGAAGACGTGGCGGTCGCCGTTGAGGTGGCTCTGGAACTCGACGCCTTCTTCGCGGACTTTCCGCAGTTCGCTGAGGCTGAAGACCTGGAAGCCGCCACTGTCGGTGAGGATGGCACGGGGCCAGTTCATGAATTTGTGGAGGCCTCCGAGGGCTTTAACGGTTTCGTGTCCGGGCCGGAGGAAGAGATGGTAGGTGTTGGAGAGGATGATGGGGGCGTCGATGTCGTCTTCGAGATCACGGGGCATGACGCCCTTGACGCTGGCCTGCGTGCCGACGGGCATGAAGATGGGAGTCGGGATTACGCCGTGGGGCGTGTGGAGTTTGCCTGCGCGGGCGCCTGTGTCGGGGCACACGGCCTCCAGTTCAAATTGAAAGGGTTCCAATCTTCTATGGTATCCGCCGATGCTATCCTCACGCCATGCAGCCTATTGGTCGCTTTTCGTACCTGTTTTGCGGCGTGCTTCTGGTGGTCGTCAAGTTTGCGATTGACGCTCTTGTTGCGGGATTTTTCGGTCGACCCTGGTCGGTATTGCTGTATTGGTCGCCATTCAACCTGAGTTTGTTTTCACTCTCGGTGCCTGAGCGCAATTTCGCACTGACACTTGCGGCTGTTTCGATTCCTTTTACGGCGCTTGGAATTTGGCTTACGGTTCGCAGGCTCAGGACTCTGCGTCTTCATCCCTGGCTGTCCATTCTTTTTTTCCTGCCGGTAGTGAATCTGATCTTTTTTGCTTTTCTAACAGCTACCCCAGAATTCTCTCTGAATCCGTTGCCAGCATCGTCGCAACCCAAGCCAGGCCTGCTTGAAGAGGATTCCCCGTTTACGTTTTTCGCTTCGATCGGCGTTGCAGCCCTTTGTGCTTGCCTCACTACCTGGCTCTGCATCCATGCTTTTTCGGCATATAGTTGGGGCGTATTTCTTGGCGTGCCCTTCGGAGTTGGCCTCCTGACTACTTTGCTGGTATCGATCCCGACCGCACGGAGCTTCGAATATTGCTTCTGGTCATCGGTTCTCGGCTTGGCCTTGGCTGGACTGGGGCTGATCGCCGTCGCATTTGAAGGGTTGAGTTGCCTGATCATGTGTGTGCCCCTGGCGCTTCCGCTGGCGGCAATTGGCGTGCTTGTTGGCCGCGAGATTGTTCGCCCTGGGCAGCAACCGCTGGCGAAGCATTCCATGATCGTGACTTTGGCGATGGTGACTTTGTGCCCGCTGACGGCCGCAACAGAAAGCTACTGGAAGCCACCGGTTGAGGTGTTTTCGGTAGTCACCTCAGTTGAGATCAATGCACCTCCTGAAGTTGTCTGGCCCAAAGTTATCGCCTTCCCGGAATTGCCGCCACCTACGGATTTTGTTTTTCAATTTGGAATCGCCTACCCAATTCGCGCGCGCATTGAAGGGAATGGGCCTGGGGCCATACGATATTGCGAATTTTCGACTGGGCCCTTTGTGGAACCGATCACGGAATGGCAGCACGCGAGGCTGCTTGCCTTCAACGTCATCAGCAGTCCAGCGCCGATGCAGGAGCTTAGCCCTTACAAGATTCATCCGCCGCATCTGGATGGCTTTCTGCAATCGAAGCGCGGACAGTTCCAGTTGATTCCTCTTGATGGTGGGCGGCGGACGCGTCTTGAGGGCACCACGTGGTACAGCCAGGCACTTTACCCTTCTGCTTACTGGCGAATCTGGACCGATGCGATCATCCAACGGATCCATTTGCGGGTACTCAATCACATCCGTACTCTTTCAGAGCGCTCGGGCTAAACTGGAAGATTCAAGAGACTCCATGGCCCTCAGCCTTTTCAACACACTTTCCCTCAAGGTCGAAGAATTTACCCCGTCTGACGGTCGCAATGTCCGCATGTATTCGTGCGGGCCGACGGTCTACAACTACGCCCATATCGGCAACCTGCGCACCTTCACCTTCAACGACACCTTACGACGCTGGCTGCGGTATCGCGGCTTCGTTCTCAATCATGTGATGAACATCACCGATGTCGAAGACAAGATCATCCGCAAGTCGATGGAGCTTGGCATCCCTATGCGTGAGTACACGCTTAAGTACGAGAAGTTTTTTCTCGAAGACATGGACACGATGCGGATGGAGAAGCCGGAGAAGATTGTCCGCGCCACCGAACACATCCCCGAGATGGTCGAGCTGATTGAGACTCTGCAGACTAAAGGCTTCACCTACGATTCAGACGGCAGCGTTTACTACCGCATCAGCAAGTTCCCCGGCTATGGCAAGCTGTCGCACCATGATTTCTCCGGGATACAGGCTGGGACTCGCGTCGACAACGACGAATACGATAAAGACGACGCTCGCGACTTCGTATTGTGGAAGGCGCGCAAGGGCGAAGAACCTGCCTGGGATGCACCCTTTGGCGCTGGCCGGCCCGGCTGGCATATCGAATGCTCCGCGATGGCGATGAAGTATCTCGGCGATACACTCGACATCCACACGGGTGGCGTAGACCTTGCCTTCCCGCATCACGAGAACGAAATCGCACAATCTGAGGGCGCGTCCGGCAAACCCTTTGCACGGTTCTGGATCCACTGCGAGCACCTGCATGTCGATATGCAGAAGATGTCGAAAAGTCTCGGCAATATTTTTACGCTGCGTGACCTTATGGAACTTGGCCATACACCGGAAGCACTGCGTTTCGTGCTGATGAGTGTGCCTTATCGCAAGAAACTGAACTTTACGCTTGAGTCGCTGCAGGGGGCGCAAACCTCGATTGACCGTCTGCGAAACTTTAAGCTACGGATTCAAACCGATAAATTGGCTGCAGGCTCCAGCGAAGTAGTGACGAAGCTGGCGGAGGAAGCCCTGGGCAAGTTTGAAGCTTCGATGGATGATGACCTGAATACGGCCGAAGCTCTGGCGGCAGTCTTCGAATTTGTTCGCGAGACCAATAGTTTGCTTGATCAGGAACAATTCCTTGAAGGCAATCGTGCGGCGGCTCTCGATCTGCTTTCGCGCTTCGATACTGTTTTCGACATTCTTGAAGTTCGGGTTGCAGCCGGAGGGATCGAAGACAGTGCGGTTGAAGCTTTGATTGCAGAGCGCACGGCGGCGAAGAAGGCGAAGCAGTTTTCGCGCTCGGACGAGATTCGCAACCAGTTGCTCGAAGCCGGCATCGTGCTTGAAGACACCAAAGATGGAGTCAGGTGGAAGCGCAAGTAAGTCTAGCGCCAAGCCATTCGAAGACCAATGCCAAGCAAGACCGCACCGAAGACTCCATACCCGAGAACCGCTCCCCAGCCCCAGTCCTGGCGGCCATTGCGGTTTGCTTTGAGGCCGGAATATGCGACGAAAACAAGCATGATGCCGCAGCCAAGGAGCAAAGCAATATCAAACCAGGCACGACGCCGGAAGGCGCCCTGCACTCTCATTACCGCAACCGAAAGAGAAGCAGTCGACACCAGCAATTGCGCCCAGATCGGCGCTCTCCAGTTCAATAAGCCGCGCACAGCAAATATCCTCTGCGAGTAAATAACAATGAAAATCCATTCTAAGGCCGTCCACGCCGGCGACCGCAAGCGCAAACCTGGCGTTCCAATTCCGGTGACCACCCCGATTCATACGGCAGCCAGTTTCTTCTACGATTCGCTTGAGTCCATCGACAAGGTTTTTGCCAAAGAGATGCATGGCTACGCGTACTCTCGCTATGACAATCCTTCAAACGCTGCACTCGAAGAATTAGTCAGCAGCCTTGAGTCGGCCCACGGGACGCTGGCCACCGCATCGGGCATGAGTGCGATCCAGATTGCTCTTACGGCCGCGCTGACCGACCGGCGCAAGCATGTGCTGGCAGCCAATGCTCTCTATGGGGCAACCGTGAAGTTGTTGCATCAGGTCTTTGAACCCTTCGGCACCACCAGCAGTTTTGTGGACATCTGCGATCTGGACGCGATCCAGAAGTCGATCGCAGCAGAGAAGCCGGGCGTAATCCTGATGGAGACGATCTCGAACCCGTTGTTGCGGATTGGAGAGATCGACAAGATTGCCCAGATGGCTCGCGACGCCGGTGCATGCCTGATTGTCGACAATACGTTCGCTACGCCAGCGCTGGTGCGTCCGCTGGAACTGGGAGCGCATATTTCACTCAGTAGCGCGACCAAGTACCTCTCCGGCCACGGGGACGTGATCGGCGGCCTGGTGAGTTGCGATGAAGAACATTTTGAGCCCGTGAGGGCGCTTTCGCGTATTTATGGGCCAATTCTGGGGCCGTTTGAGTGCTATCTCACCATGCGCGGGATCAAGACTTTTCCGCTGCGTTTTGACCGCCAGAATCAGAATGCGATTGAAGTTGCAGACTACCTCTCGAAGCACGCCAAGGTGGAAGCTATTTACTTTCCAGGCCTACCCAATCATCCGGATCAGGCGACGACTGCGCGGCTGCTTCCCACAGGCCAGTTCGGTGCAATCGTATCGTTTGAGATTCAGGGTGCCGACAAGCAGGGAATCTTCAAGTTCTTTGACAGTCTGAAAATGATTGTCCCTGCAACAAGCCTTGGCGACGTTCACACGATGGCACTTTATCCAGCCATCGCATCGCATCGCGATATCCCGCCGAAGCAAAGGGCCCGGCTCGGAATTCGAGACAATCTGGTTCGGCTATCGGTGGGTATCGAGGATATCGAAGACATCCTCGCCGACCTCGATCAGGCCCTTGCGGCTGGCTAGGGTACCATAGGCGACAATGGCCATTTACGCCTCAACGGTTTTTCTCAGCGCATTTCTTCTTTTTCTGGTTCAGCCATTGATTGCAAAACTGATCCTTCCCTGGTTTGGGGGATCCGCTGTGGTCTGGAACACTTGCATGTTGTTCTTTCAGCTCCTGCTGCTGGCGGGTTATGCGTATGCGCACTGGACGATTCAGAATCTGAGTCCCAAGGCTCAGTTTCGACTGCACTCGATTCTTCTTGCGCTAGCTGTCATTCTGACGCCGGCATTGCCACCGGAATGGCTGAAGCCGGGAGGCGAAGCGGCACCGCTGTTCCCTATCCTTGCCGTATTGATGGTGACCATTGGGCTGCCCTACTTCCTGCTCTCTTCGACCAGTCCTCTGCTACAGGCCTGGTATTCGCGCGTGCACAATGCCGCGCCACCGTATCGACTCTTTGCGCTCTCTAACCTCGCCAGCTTGCTCGCCTTGCTTGCGTATCCGATTGCTATCGAACCCTATTTGCCCGCCGGCTATCAGGCCTACACCTGGCATGCCGCCTTTGCCGCCTTCGGGCTCTTTTGTGCCTATACGGCCTGGCGCGCGTCGGTTGCGATGCCGGCTGAAGTCGCTCAGATCGAAGAGCCTACAGAGATTCCTTCTCCACCCACAAAGAAGGACTACCTGCTTTGGATTACGCTCGCCTCACTGCCGACGATGCTCTTTCTCGCTTTCACAAGTCATCTGGTGCAGAACGTCGCTTCCATACCGTTCTTGTGGATAGTGCCGCTTTCAATGTACCTGCTGAGCTTTATCCTGGTTTTCGATTCAGATCGCATTTATCGCCCGATGGTATTCCGCATTGCGACGCCGATCATTCTGGTTGGACTGCTCTACGGAATCTATCTCACTGATTCCGATACCCGGCTTCACTATCAGTTGGCAGCCGCTTCATTTTCTTTGCTCGTTTTCTGTACTTTTTGCCATGGAGAGCTT
>CAZZGS010000123.1:0-9674 GCA_964653845.1 uncultured Bryobacter sp. | reverse complement strand
CATTTGGTGATCGCCATCGCGTCGGAATGAGTGATCGACATCATCGGAATCAGCAGATACTCCAGAAATGATCAGTCTGGTTCGACAGAGATTACTACAAGCTATCCCTATACCGAGAACCCCAAAGGCCCCGAAACCGGCTAATACAAGATCATCCGAGGAGGAGCCTGGTCCGACCCCGCCACCCGCCTAACCACCTATTTCGGCAACTGGGTCCGCTCCACCCCACTCAGCGCCAACATCGGCATCCGCTAAGCGCAGTCATCACCACGCTAGAAGCTATAGGCAAAGCCAACATGAACAGCAGTGTTGCGCCCCGGAATCTTCGTCTCCCGCTTGGCGCGAAAATCCCTGACCTCCCCTCTCAGGCTCCAATGGTCCGTCAATCGAAAGTCCAAACCACCACCATAATTCCCCGCAAACGAGGTGTAGGTGTTCTTGGTAGTGACGACCTGCTGCCCAATGGGCACCCCAATTCGCTCCCGGCTAACTGCCACTCCTAGTCCCCCGGCGACATAAGCCGAAAACCTCGATGTGAGTTTCAGGTGGAGCCGCAATCCAGGAGTTATAAACACAACCGCTCCCACGCGGCCAGTTACGGTCTCGTCAATCTTGCCATTGAGTCCAGCCGCAGAAAGCACAGCGACTTCAAAGTAGATTCTGCCATGGGTGCCTTCACGCGCGAGTCTCGAATAGTTCACTTGCATGCTCAAGCGTGCTTCGCCTTGGATCACACCCTTTCGGATAGAAGCATTGCGCTGCGAAAAACCAAACAGGAAACCAATATCATTCTTCTGGGCTTGTAACGTGCCCTCTGTAACAAGAGCAATCAATAAAAGAAAAGGAAAGGCTTTCATATCTCGAATGCTACAGACCGTCACCAAAAGGATCGACAAGTTTCGGCTGAATGGGAGCAATTGCCGTTTGGCCTGTAAATATCGGCGAATAAACGCAAAGCGCGCCAGTCGACGAGCCAGAAATCGATGGATCATTCAATCCATTCATTTCGTCTATCACTTTGTGCGATTCAGCCGAAAAAAACGCCTTTCGCCATCACTATGCCCCAAACTATTGGCGACCGGACGTGAAAGAGGACTTCGCTAAAATGACAAAAGACTCGCAAATGCGCTGGCATATCAATACTGATCGCATGCTGACCGGCCTTCGGTTCACCTTGGCTACCGTGATGATTGGCACCACGGCATTTACCTTGATAGCTTGGGCTGCTTCAGACTTTAAGGCAAGCATCTCGCTCGTCATCGAGACGGCCATCATCACAGCTATCCATTTCACTTCATACAGCCTCATCTTCTTTTCGGCCATCACTTACGCGCGATCTCGACCCCTCCTCCCCTTTCTGGTCCGCGCAATTTCCTGTTTTGCCCTCTCTGTCATCGCTACATTCCTGGCCGTCCTCTTCAGCTATCTCAGTGCGCTTGACACCGATAGCATCAGGGTTGCTTTTCTCAGAACAATTGTATTCGGAGTGGTGATTTCTCCTCTACTTTTGCTCGCCGAATACGGTTGGGAGCGCCTCGGACAAGCGCGACAAGAGATCGAACGGCGCGCTGTAGCCGAAGAGCGCCAGCGCCGCGAAGCCGCCGAAGCCCGCTGGACCTCCCTTGAATCCCGTCTTCACCCTCACTTCGTCTTCAACACTCTCGCCTCGATCCGCGAACTCCTTCACATTGATGTACGCCTTGCCGACTGCATGATCCAACGCTTCGCAGATCTCCTCCGCTTCTCCCTGGACGCCCCACAAAATCCCCTCATTCCGCTCGGTGAGGAGATCCGCATGGTTGCCGGATATCTTGAGATCGAACAGATGCGCCTCGGCCCGCGCCTCAACTGGAGTCTCGACTCAAGCGAGGCCGTTCTATTCTTCAAGGTCCCCTCCCTAAGCCTGCTAACACTGGTCGAAAACGCCATCAAACATTCCATTTCTACCAGGCGCATCGGCGGCAATCTCACCGTCACCGCCAAACGCAAAGACACATCGCTACATCTCCAGGTCACTGACGACGGTAAAGGCTTCGCTCCCGATTCGATATCGCCAGGTCATGGCCTCCAGCTACTCAGAGACCGTCTCATTCTCCTCTATGGCTCCAGAGCCACTCTACATGTCCACCCGCAGAATCCCGGCGTTACCGTTGAACTCATCCTACCCGCCCATGTCTAGCCTTCCACGTTGCTACGCAGTAGACGATGAACCTCTAGCTCTCGCCTCAATAGTGCGATTGCTCAAAGCCTCAGGCCGTGTGGAGGTGGTGGGCCAATCCACCGATTCTGGCCTGGCAATCTCAGAGATCACCACCCTCGCTCCTGACATCCTTTTCCTTGATATCCACATGCCAGAGATAGACGGCTTCCAACTCCTGGCTTCGCTCCCCAAGGCCCCCCACGTAGTATTCGCAACCGCCTACGATCACCATGCCGTCCGTGCCTTCGAAGTGAATTCACTCGACTACCTCCTTAAGCCGATTAATGAAGGCCGCCTCAAAACTTCGCTTGATCGGCTCAACGAGCGCCTATCCGTGCCCCCAACAGAGCTCGCATCGCTTCTATCGAAGTTGTCCGGCTCATTCACTTCCCCCTCTTGGCTCCAACGCGTCGCCACCCGTAAGGGCGATCGGCTCTCACTGATCCCTGTCAGCGAAGTAACCCACTTTATCTCCGAAGACCGATTCACCTATGCCAGCACCGCACAAGGCCGCTTTCTTGTCGATCTCTCCCTCACCGATCTCGAAGCTCGCCTCGATCCAGCACACTTCCTCCGCATCCACCGTGCCTCTATCGTCAACGTGCAGTGCGTCGAGCAGATAAGCCGCTGGTTCGCCGGGCGCGTTCACGTGCAGCTCAAAGACAAAAGCGAACTCACCGTCAGCAGGGATAAAGTAAATGTACTCCGCGAAAAGCTAGGCCTCTGACTCCCCTCAATACTTCTTCTCCACCTGCAACTGCGGCACAAAAATCTCCTTAGCCTTCCGCTCCAGCGTCTCCTCCACACGCAGTAAAGTAGCGATCTCCACCCCCGCCCGAATCGCCTTCGCAATCCGCTTCTCAGCCTCCACAATCCGAGCCGCCTTCTCCACCACTTCCTCCAGCCGAGCCAGCGGAATCACGACAACCCCATCCTCATCACCCACCACCCAATCCCCCGGCTGCACCACCACTCCGCCGCAAGCCACCGGCACCTGCAACTTCCCCACATACTGCCCTCCACCCGCATTCGGTACCACTGCTCGCGCAAACACCGGCAACTTACTAACACGGATATCAGCCAGGTCCCGAATCGCCCCCTCCACCACAACACCATCCAGTCCCTTCTTCAATGCCGACATCGTAGTCAGCCCACCCCACAGTGCCGTGTTCTTTTCCCCATGCCCGTCAATCACCAACACATGCCCCGCAGGACATTCTGCAAGCGCTTTAGCCACCATCAGAATATCCGCCGTATGCACCTGCACCGTAAACGCCGGCCCCGCCATCCGCGCACTCGCAGACCACGGCCGCATCTCATGCCCCATCGCCCCGCCCTTATCAAGAGCATCAGATACCGGCCCCGTCCCAAACTTCATCAACCGCTCACGAATCGTCATACGGTCATCCTAACCTGCGCCGGATTAATCGCTTTATATTTACCCTTGTTGGCAGTAATCTCAAACGCCATCGGCACATTCTCGATCCCGTCCAGCACATGAGTAATCATAGGCTTCATCCTCACCCGTCCAGCCGCCACCAGATTCACCGTATGCTGCAAATGCTCCAGCGTACTGATATCCGGAAACAGATACCGCAGACTCCGTTCCCGCATCAAATCTACATCCACCTCAAAGGGCGAACCAAACCACGACACGCCGATAATCTTCCCGCCAGACCTCACAGCATGCATCGCCTGCACCACACTGCGAACCCCCGCCAGCCCCTGCGTCGGGCTCCCTCCAGCGCACTCAAAAACAATGTCAGCACCATTCCCGTCGGTCAGCTCAAGAATCGCCTTCACCGGATCCACAGTATTCGCATTGAGAGCATAATCCGCCCCCAACTCCTTCGACATCGCACAAGCCTCGTCCCGCACATCCACGGTGATAATTTTTCCCGCACCACTCACTCGGGCAATCTGCATGCACTCCAGGCCCATACTCCCCTGCCCAAGAATCGCAACCGAATCTCCGATCTGAATCTGAGCCGTCTCAACCGAAGCAACACTGTCACTCAAGCTCTGCAAACAAGCTGCCTCACTATCGGAGATCCGGTCATCCACCAGAGTCAAAGCAATCTCCGGCAACACAGCAAACTCACAGAAACATCCCGGCAACTGAAACCCGATAATCGGTCCCTTACGACACAAATGCCCACGCCCACTCACGCAAAGCGGACAACTCTCACAAGGCAACTTAGCCCGCGCCGCCACGCGATCTCCAACACGGAACCGCGTCACCCCAGCCCCCACCTCCACAATCCGCACACAAAACTCATGGCCAAACAACTGTACCGGCGCTTCCGTCTCCAGCCTCTTCTTGATCTTGTCGAAAGCCAGCGTCCTCACCCCGGCCGCCAACTGCGCCTCGGTCACACTCGGCTGCACCACCAGCACCTGCACCAGCACATGCCGCGCCTTCAACTCAGGCATAGCCACCTCATCCAGTCGCAAATCGCCAAATCCGTAGAATCGCCAAGCTTTCATATAGAACTCCCCGTGATAATATCCCAATTAAATGAAGCCATCCGCCCGCCTGCTCATCTTCTTCGCCGCCACGCAACTGACAGCGCAAATCTTCGCCCCCGGTGCAAAGCTCGAAAAGATCTATCATGGCGGCCATCTCACCGAAGGCGTCGCCGTAGCCCCCGACGGCACCGTCTTCTTCAGCGACATCACCTTCACCATTGAAACTGGCATGCAGGCTGGCCACATCCTCCGCTACGATCCCAAGACCAACAAGACTACCGTCTATCGTTCCCCCAGCGGGATGTCCAACGGTCTCAAGTTCGATGCCCAGGGCCGCCTCATAGTTGCAGAAGGTGCCGACTACGGCGGTCGCCGCATCACCCGCACTGACCTCGCCACAGGCAAAAGCGTCATCCTCGCCGGCCTCTTTGAAGGCAAGCCATTCAACTCGCCCAACGACATCGCCATTGACGCCAAAGGCCGCATCTATTTCAGCGATCCCCGCTACCTTGGTCACGAATCCATCGATCAACCCGTCATGGCCGTTTACCGTCTCGACCCCGACGGCAAAATTCAGCGCATCGTCACCGACGCAAACAAACCCAACGGAGTAGCTATCTCTCCAGACCAAAAGACCCTGTACGTTGTAACCAACGACGACGGCCATCTCGGCTTCGACCGCATGCCTAAAGGCACACCAGCCCGTAAAGGCCGTATGGAACTCTCCGCCTACGATCTCCACCCCGAAGGCACCGCAACCTACAGAAAACGTCTAGTCGACTATGCTCCAGAAGACGGCCCCGACGGCCTCGTCTGCGATGCTTCAGGCAATCTCTTCGTAGCTGTACGCGACGAAAAGCGTTTCGGCATCATCGTCTATTCTCCAGCCGGCGCGGAACTCGCCTACCTGCCCACACCAGAGCGTCCCACCAACGTCGGTTTCGGTCGCGGTACCGAAGCCACGACGCTCTACATCACCGCCGGCGGCAGCGTCTATCGCATCAAAGTATCCCGTCCCTAGCGACGATTCACCTCAACCGATCTCACCTGCCCGTTCGCCAGATTTACCGAGCACGAAAACTCATACTTAGCATTTCCTCCCTTACCCCGTCCTGCTTTCGCCACTCCAGACAAGGTATCGTTCCGGCCTGAATTATTGTTTGCCCTCATTTTTTGAAATTTGACATTGCCATATCCATCGCGCTGAATCCGTTCCCTCACGGCAGACTGACAAATCTGACTCGCCTGCGAAGACCCTGCTGAATTCCAGCGCCCATCCTGGCCGTAGTAACGAGGGTCGCGATTCCCGTCATTCCCAAACACACCGCCATTGCCATAACTCGGCCCATTCCAGCCACGGTTATCCTGACTATTCCATTGCCCGCCGCTTCCACCACGCCACTCCAGATCTACCGTGTACCCTTCGCGCCCACCCTTCGGGTCTTCAATCCGAAACACAATCCTGCCCCCATTTTGCCGCGGGTCCTGTACAAGCTGCACATTCCCTCGCCCATCGATTCCGCGAAAACGAAAGTCCTGCGGATTGTTCGGCATCTGTCCATTGCAAACAAACCGCACCCAATCCGCACGCTGCCCGGACAGATTCCGAATTCTGCCAACACTTCCTTG
Source organism: uncultured Bryobacter sp. (assembly GCA_964653845.1). Lineage (GTDB taxonomy): Bacteria > Acidobacteriota > Terriglobia > Bryobacterales > Bryobacteraceae > Bryobacter. Next base: position 3,376 of record CAZZGS010000123.1, on the reverse strand, counting down.
CACCTCCACTTCGGCTACTCCATCGACATTCACTTCAATGGTGCATTTACCGTCCACCGCATTCCCGCTGATATCCGCACGCCTCGTGTTTTGCTGACCATTCGCCATGCCAACACAAACTGCTAATCCAACTACTGCCAGCTTCAAGTTCTTCATAATGAACTTTCAATAGCATTCCGATCCCCAAACCTTTTCCTCGCTTACAAAGGGGCTTTTCTCTCCTGATTGACCATCTCTCGCCACCTGACCGTAAGGCGTCATCCCAATCACTCACAAACTCAATGCCGGCGTATTGGTCCCAGACGTGCAGTACTTCCAGCCGGAAACTTAAATGCTAAAAAACATAAAAGACCTCAATGGTTTCTCGATCCGAGCAACCGACGGTGAACTTGGCACTCTCAACGAGTTCTACTTCGACGATGAGACTTGGGCCATTCGGTACCTTACTGTCGAAACAGGTGGCTGGCTAGGCGGCAAAGAAGTTCTCATCTCCCCGTTTGCCATCCTCAACACAGACTGGCAGGCCAAGTGCCTAGACGTAGTTCTCACTAAAAAGCAGATTGAAAACAGCCCCAATATCGACACTCACAAGCCAGTCTCCCGTCAACACGAAGCTTCCTATTTGGGCTACTACGGCTATCCCATCTACTGGGATCCCTCCGTTTACGCCTCAGGTGTCGCCATTCCCATCGGTGAAACAGATGAATCCATAGAGCAAATCATGGAGAGCGAGTCTATAGATTCCCACCTGCGCAGCACCCAGATTGTCAACGGTTACAACATTGAAGCGCTCGATGGCGAAATCGGACACGTCGACGGCTTCGTTATCGATGATGAAGCTTGGGCGATTCGATACATAGAAGTGGCAACTCGCACATGGTGGCCCGGCAAAAAGGTCCTCATCTCACCTGCCTGGATCGAAAGCCTAACGTGGATGGACTCCAAAGCCCACGTCGCCCTCACTAGAGAGCGCATCCAGTCCGCCGATGCCTACCTGGAAGACCAGCCCATCACCAGAGACTACGAGGCCCAGCTCTACAACCACTACGGCAAGCCCCCCTATTGGCTCGAAGGCTCTAAACTCAAATCCCTTTTTGCGGCAGCAGGCGCCGCCTCACCGGCAGAGCCCATCCTTCGCTAGCCACACTGTACAGGGATGTTCGACGACCTTGTCCAAGCGATTCAGACTGGCGATCAAGCCAAGCTGAACTGCCTCCTTTCCGCTGATCCTGCTCTGGCACAAGCCAGAGTAGACGGTCACCGGACTCCACTTCACATCGCAACCGATTGGCCCGGTCATTTTCCCAATGTCTCTCAAACGATCTCAATTCTGATTGCAAAAGGTGCTGAGGTCAACGCAAAGGCCATAGGTCTGCTCCACACCGAGACCCCCATCCACTGGGCCGCCAGCAGCGATGACGTTGAAGCTTTAGACGCCCTCCTCGACCACGGCGCAGACATTGAAGCAACAGGCGCAGTCATCGGCGGAGGCACACCATTGGCCGACGCAGTAGCCTTCGCCACCTGGAATGCCGCACGCAGCCTCATCGCCCGCGGTGCCCTCCCAACCTTTTGGCAAGCCGCCGCACTCGGCTTGTTAGACCAACTCAAAGTTTTCCGCGAACCCACTCCAGACGAAATCACCAATGCATTCTGGAACGCCTGCCACGGCGGCCAATTGCCATCAGCGCAATATCTTCTAGCCAAGGGCGCAAACCTCAACTGGATCGGTCACGACCACCTCTCTCCCCTAGGCGCAGCAAAGCGAAATGGCAACCCCGAACTCCTAAACTGGCTGCAAAGCCAGACACCATTTACAGATTCATCTCGGCCTTAACAGCAGCAAACTGCTCCACTGCAAACAGCACATCCTCGCGCGAATGCGCCGCCGAAATCTGCACACGAATCCGAGCCAAACCCTTCGGCACCACCGGAAACGAAAACGCAATCACATAAATCCCACGCCCCAGCAGCCTCTCCGCCATCGCCGCAGCAACAGACGCTTCCCCCAACATCACCGGCACAATCGGATGCTCCCCATCCTGTAACTGAAAGCCCAGCCCGCTCATCCCCTCACGAAACACCCGCGTATTCTCCCGCAGATGCAAACGCAAATCATCCAGCTCATCCAGCAAATCCAGACACCGCAACGAAGCCGCCGCAATCACCGGCGCGAGAGTATTCGAAAACAAATAGGGCCGCGACCGCTGCCGCAGCAACTCAATCACTTCCTTCTTTCCACTTACATAACCACCGCTAGCCCCACCCAGCGCCTTACCCAAAGTCCCGCTAATCAGATCCACCCGGGCCTGCACACCAAAGTGCTCCGGCGTCCCGCGCCCTCGCGGCCCAATAAACCCCACCGCATGAGAATCATCCACCATCACCATCGCATCGTACTTCTCAGCCAGCGAGCAAATCTCCGGCAGCTTTGCAAGGTACCCATCCATCGAGAAAACGCCATCTGTCACAACCAATCGGAACCGGTTCCCCTGTGCCTCAACCAGACGCGCCTCAAGCTCCGCCATGTCTCCATTGGCATAACGAAACCGAGCCGCCTTCGACAGCCGAATCCCGTCGATAATGCTCGCATGATTGAGCGAATCGGAGATCACCGCATCTTCAGCGCCAAGCAGCGTCTCAAACACGCCACCATTGGCGTCAAAACAAGACGAATAAAGGATCGTATCTTCGGTACCCAAAAATTCGCTAATCCGCTTCTCTAGCTGCTTGTGCAAAGCCTGCGTGCCGCAGATAAAACGAACACTTGCCAACCCATAGCCCCACTCGTTCAAAGCCTCATGCGCCGCCGCAACAATCGCCGGATGATTCGCCAGGCCAAGGTAATTATTGGCGCACATATTCAGCACGCGGCGCCCATCGGCCAACTGAACCTGATTGCTCTGAGGCGAAGAAATCACCCGCTCGCCCTTGTATAGCCCGCTGGCGCGAATCCCGTCCAACTGTCCCTTTAAATGCTCTTGAATCGATCCGTACATAACTTACTTCTCCCAGCTCAGAATCACCTTGCCACAACTTCCGCTACTCATCGCCGCAAATCCTTTTTCGAACTCCGTGTAATGATACCGGTGCGTGATCACCGGCTTTAAGTTCAAGCCAGACTCCAGCATCACCGTCATCTGATACCAAGTCTCATACATCTCGCGGCCGTAGATGCCCTTGATTGTCAGCATGTTGAAGATCACCTTGTTCCAGTCAATCGCCATCTCACCCGGAGGAATCCCCAACATCGCAATCTTGCCTCCATGAGCCATGTTATCGATCATGTCCCGAAATGCCGAAGCATTACCTGACATCTCCAGGCCCAAATCGAACCCCTCATGCATCCCCAGCTTCTCTTGCACCTCGCCAAGCG
>CAZZGS010000122.1:0-9678 GCA_964653845.1 uncultured Bryobacter sp. | reverse complement strand
ATTCTGTTCGACTTGTAGCCGGACACTAGTGAGCGAGCTTCTTCAGTCCAGCGCTTCTTATCTGCGGCTAACCCGATAAATAAAAGCCCTTACGCGGATTTACATCTCGAGTTAAGATCTCAAACTCTCTCCCCTCTGTGCCCCAACATTCCCGAAAAACGCAAAGAGACGGGTTAACTTGCCTAGCGCAATCCTCACTCGAAATCGCCATCACCCCAGCCGAGGAATTGCGGGTATCACGGGTAAACCGCTCCTGCGGGGCACTGGCCGCCACATCGGAATGAATCTTCTTGAAATAGGGTAGCCACATCGCCAGATCATGTTTGCCAGGATCATCCTCGGTGAAGGCGACTTGTGCCCAATTCATCGCCCGGTCAAACCAACTTGCAGCCTGGCCCAAATTTACGTTCCTTTTTGTGAGCGCCTCTGCAGCAGCCACGCCCATCGTCAAGTTGCTTCAACTCATCGTTCATCGCTATGTATTTCACAGATCTGGTAAAGAAAAGGAATGCTGGCGCGTCATCCTGTGAAACGGGCATTGAACTGCTTGGTAGAACTATATGAAATCTTCTGTGGTTGCCGTCATGAAAACGAGGCCATCCACTGTTATCCATGACTATGGTCAACTCATGCGCCTGGCGGGTTATCAACAGGTTTTAACTAAGGATAAGGAGACCGCTTTAAAGATCAACATTAGCTGGCAACACTACTATCCAGCCTGCTCGACAACTCCCTGGCAATTGGAGGGTGTCATCACAACTCTTCTTGAAGATGGCTACTCAAGAGAAAAGATCTACGGTTGCCACAACCGCACCGTGGTAGTGGATGCTCACCTGGGCGAGGTGGCAAACAAGCACAAACCGGTTCTCGAGAAGTATGGTCTACGCAACATTCATCTCTACGAAGGCGGGGAGGAATGGATTCTGTTTCAGCCAAAGGCCAGAATGCTTGCGCTCGACAAGATTTTTCCAGAGGGCATCCGAATCCCGAAGCGGTTGGTGGGGTCCAATATCATCCATCTTCCAACGATGAAGACCCACGTCTTTACGCAAATGACCGGGGCGATGAAGAACGCTTTTGGCGGGCTTTTGTTCGACAAGCGGCATTGGACTCACAGCGTGATCCACGAGACTCTCGTCGATCTGCTTGCAATTCAAAAAGAGATTCATCCCGGCATCTTTGCAGTGATGGATGGGACCTTTGCTGGGGACGGGCCGGGCCCCCGTTGTATGGTCCCTATCGTCAAGAACTTCATTTTGGCCAGTTCCGATATGGTTGCTATCGACGCCATTGCCGCCAAAATGATGGGCTTCGATCCTTTATCCATCAAGTTCATCCGGATGGCACACGAACGAGGGCTCGGATGTGGGGATCCACGTGAGATCGAAGTTGTAGGAGAAGACATTGCGGATGTCAATTTCCACTTTGCCGCAAATGAGGACACCTTTGCCAGCCGCGGACAAAAGATGATCTATTGGGGCCCGCTCAAACCCTTAGAACACTTATTGCTGCGAACGCCACTGGCACCACTGTCCTACATCGCATCGCGGATTTATCACGATCTCTATTGGTACAACTTCGTGGGCCGTCCGCGCGTTCAAAAAGCGCTGCAAACAGAATGGGGGAAACTCTTCACTTCCTATTGAGGAAGCCAGGAATGCTAGGATAGGGGCTTGACAAGGATTAATTTCGCTTATGCGCACATATGCGCTGCTTTGATTCTATTGTTGACTGGCATCGTGGCGGCCAGCGACAGACCTTCCACTACCAAGCAGGCAAGCTCACAGAGTTCACTGAGCGGTTCCGAGTTTGCCGAGTACGTCTCGGGAATGAATTCACAGAACCGCGAACAAGCGATACAGAAGGCTGTGCTGGATGGCAATGTTCCTCCTTTCCTTTCAAATCTGGTGCCGGTTTCGCTGAACTACAAGCACGCCAACGGATCCGGGGGCAAAGTGAAAGTATTTGTAATGCCAGAGTATCTTGCGGTGGGGTCTGACGACAATTTCCTCCGAGTTCCGATGAATCTCTATACAGCGTCAACGATCGCTACGCGTCTCGGGTTTATCTTGCCCACACGCAAAATCGTCAATGCCATTTACCAGCAATCCACAGTGCATTTCTCGCCGGAACCAATGCAGGCCGGGCCACAAATGAGATCAACGGAGTACTATCAGACTCACAACAACAAGATTGCCGAGCAGTGGCGAAAGTTGAGAGTGAAGCCCGGTGATCTGGTTTCAGGTCACAAGAAAGATGTAGTACTTACAAAGCGGCTGGGGGTCAATCCCGGCAAGATCGCGATCTATGGATGGCAACGGCCAAACGGGGAGCCGATTCAACCGTTGAGCACCGTACATGGAGCTTGCTATGCGGACTACAGCCACGGCATCCGGCTGGTAAGCGAAAGGGTGGAGGTAGATGGCGTGGCGAAGTCTATTTACGATGTGCTAAAAGACCCGGTGTTGTCGCAGGCGCTGAGCGATGAGGGGCCAATCCCAGATCTGCGGGATTTGTTGAGCGCGAAGCCCGGAGAGTCTTCCTGCGAGAAGTTCTAGTTCAGAGCTCTAATTCAGCGTCTTGGCACACCTGAAGCCCAAGTGATAGTTGGAATGGCTGTCCGTATCCATAACCCTGCTGCCATGCCAGAAGGGTGCACGCCACCGGCACCAATCCTCGTGTGCTCTATAGGCATCGAATATGAACCAACTGCCTTTCATCTCGGTATAGCCTAATTCTTTGCTGCCCCGGCTGGACAATTGACTGGCGTTCAGAGGCAGATTCATGTGTTCCGCAGCATTACCATTGAGATCGTAAACGTCGAGCGCGCTGTGGCAGGCGGGGAAATCACCCGCGGGGAAAGTGTTGGAACCACACCCAGTCCAACTGCCGCCATTGCAGCCTGGAGATTTTTGACCCGACGTAGCGCAGATGCCCTTCTTATAGGCGGGGCCGTAGCTCCAAACTTTCTCCTTCGCATCAGCCAGATTGTGGGCGTAGCGCATTCGGCTAAGTCCGGCAGAAGGGCTAAGCCCCTGGGCCAGATCGAAGCGATAGTCAGGTGGTTGGAGGCGACCCTGACAAGCACCCTCCCATTCGTGGGCATCCACAAGGCGCTCTCCCACTGCTTCGCAAATTTGCGCAGCTTCACGCGCCTTGACCCAGACCACCGGATAGGCACAAGGAATATTGGGAAATTCAAACTGGTCTATACATGCCTTGGCGTCTTCTGGCTTCTGGGTGGCTGGATCGTATAGCGGGGCCATGTACTTTGCACCGCAGATTTTCTCGAATCTGGGATTCTCATAGCGAATCGATTGCTCGCTGAGCTTTGCTTTACAGGCCTCTACAGAAACAGAATGGCGCGTGACATCTGGATTACCCTGGCCAAGAATTTTCGACCCCTCAAAGATCTTGCGGAGAGATGCAATCTGATCGCTGGTCAAAGCACGGACCAATTTGAGCTGCTCGAATAGCCGCTCGTTTTGTTCCTTTAGGGAGGGCACGGCGGATAGCACGACGAGCCCTAATATGGCGGCAATTACAACTTTCATCATTTAGCCTTGTTGCGTTGCATTACAAAGAAGAAATCCCGGTTGTCGGGATAACCCAGAAATCGGGGAATAACACGGCCGGACTCGGACTTATCCAGTTGGCTCATACCCTTCAGAAGATGATCAATCGACATTTCAGAGCCGGCTTTCCGGTAATATGCGAGATATGTGTGTTCCAGTGCATTCATATCGAGAAGCATGCCGAACTTACACTGGTAAGCCTGAAAGACTCGTGCCATCGACGAAGGTGTTGCCGAAGAGAAGACTGCATAGATCAGAAAGCGCTTCCCCTGACGCTCCTGTAAGGCCAAGCCTCCGCGGATGGTGCGCAATTTTTCATCCTCAGACCCAGACCAATTCCCTGGTCCCCATCGCGAAACGAGGCGACCGGGTATTGTTGATTTAGTGTTGGAATCGAATTCCACCAGGGCTACGCCATTCTGGCGGGCATGGCGGATTTTGCTGAGGTATTGATTGTCGGCTTGCGTCCAAGTCTTGAGCTCAAGCCTCGCGTCTTGCCACATGAGAATCGTAGCCAGACCAGGCTGAAGTTTGCTGAAGACGACTCCATTTTCAATGAAGCCATAGTGGCTGCCGAAATTCACTTGAGAAAGATCGCCGTATCGAAAGGCACCATGTGTTCGCTTAAAGCCACCGGTAAATGTAGCAACGGTCCGCCGGCCATTGTAGGGGCCTAAGAGTCCAGTAGCAATAAGTGGGGCAATGCTACCGATTCCATCCGGGCCATCCCAACCGGATATTTTCTCTTTGGCAAGTACGCGCGGCGACCATCCAACACCCGGGTAGTCGGTGCCGCGCGAGTAACCAAGCTCAAAGTGATCTAAATCGAACGAGATCAAGTAGCAAAGAGAAGCGGCTTCCACAGCATCCAGCGCATTCACTAAATTCTTGTTGCTACTCATGACAGAGGACGCAATGCGATCGGGTTGCAGAATGCTGATATGAACGCCGCTGTTGCCGGCAGCGGCATACCAAGCACCAGGAATCATGCCGCTCGCTGGCGATTCCGTCTGAGCAAAGAGAATTCCAAGCTGGTCAGGCACAGCTACGCGGCTGCTCTTCGACGAATCAATCAGTGCCGGGATGGGTTGATCGAGCAATGACTCTTGGGTTCTTGAGGAATAGTTTGGACTTGCCACCTTGGCTGTCTCACGGTAGCGATCAGCCAGAAGATGATGAAAAAGAATGATGACTCTTTCTCCGCCCCACACTTGAGTTCGTAGAAATTCCGTAGCGGTTTCCAGCGCGCTTCGCTGCCCCTTGGCATTGTTGCGGAGCAAGATTCGGCCTCCGCAGAGCGGATAGTAGATTTGAGTCGACTTTCGTCCTGTGTCCAACGGATTCGACAAGCCACCGCCGCTGAAGAGGTCGCATAAGAAGCGCGTTGCTCCTTCTTCGACCACAACGCCATCTGCGTATTTGTTATCAAGAATGAGCTTCGATGTGAGTGGTCTCGGATTCTCGAGATGAAAGTAAGTTACTGGGGTGGCATCTGACCATTTGAGCTTGAGAAGGTACCAGCTATTGATGTTGGTATTGAGATTGATCAGGACTGCGGAAAATGCCCCTTGCGAGATAGCGTGTGTTTGAAGCGATGGTTGCAGGTCTAGAATCGTCTTCGAGAAAGTGGATGAAGCCAGCGCGAGGACAGCAATAGGGAATATTCTTCTCATGTTAAAGAGCCACCACAGCGGTGCAAACAGCCAAAACAAGCAGGATTCGACTAGTCCAATCCTGTGTGGCAAATACCAGCGGATCATGAGGCATCTTGCCGCGATGGGCTGTCAACCAAACGTGGCTGATCCAGTAAAGAAGCAGCGGGCAGATGAGCCACAGCAAATGATGGTGTGAGTAGAGGATTTTAGCTTTGTCAGTTGTGATGTAGAGTGCAAAGACCAGCACAGCCAGATAACCGCTGGCGATTCCCATTGCCGCCAAAAGTTCAATATCTCCCAATTCGTAGGCTCGAGCCTTGGCAAGATCTGAATCCGTTAGACGCATGATCGCCAATTCGCTAAAGCGCTTGACAAGGGCCAGGCTGAAGAAAAAGAAGGTGGAGAAGGCCAACAGCCAGGGGGATGGCCAAATACCCGTAGCAGCAGAACCAGCCAATATGCGCAATGAATAGAGGCCTGCCAGAAAGAGAACGTCGAGCAGAACAATCTTCTTTATGGACAACGAATAGAAGGCACTCATCAACGAGTATGAGAGTAGCACTGCAAAAACACTCCAGGAGATAGCGGCACCCAGAATGCATCCCGCGACCGCCAGCAGCGGGCCGGCGATTAAGGCAAAGGTGAGGGGAAGCGTTCCCGCAGCAAAAGGCCGCAAACGTTTTTGGGGATGATGTCGATCTGCTTCGAGGTCGATCAGATCGTTAAAAAGATAGCCAGCCGACGCACACAGGCTAAATGCCACAAACGCGAGAAATGAGCGCTCCACGAGTGCTGCATCATTGAAGCTTTGCAGGGTAATTAAAGGAACCAAGACCAGTAAATTCTTAAGCCAGTGCGCTGGGCGTAGAGCAGACAAGTAGGAGACCCAGGTTCTTGCAGGATCGAAAAATACTTTATCCACCAATGCCACTTTTGCAACTGCTCTGCGGGTGGCTGCAGAAGGATTCACGAGTATGGCTTTCCGGGCAGCACTCCACACCACGAGATCGCCGCCTGCACCATCGGCTGCATAGTCGAAGCCATGGATGCCAAATTCTTTCACGAGTAAATTCCGCTTGTTCAAACCAACCAGATTCACGTTCAAGTCGCTGGTATAGACGTGGTCGAAGAGTTTCAGGTGATCGGCCAATTGCCGGGCAGCGGGGTTTCCGCTCCCGGTTGCCATCACTAGACATCGCCCCTGGATTCGTAACTCAGCGAGATATTCGATGAAGCCAATCCGCCAGGGAAGAGTTTGGGGCTGTAATTCCACACGGCTGAAGATTTCGTGCTTGAATCTGGCTTTTCCATGGATGAGCCATAGCGGAATCTTTAAGAGGCTGCTCGGCTGTCTTCCAATCAGCACAAGCAAAGATTCAATCAACAGATCGGATCTGAGTAGAGTGCCGTCAAGATCTACGACAAGCGGCTCTTGTACATCAGTTTTGAGGAACTCGTCGACTTGGGGAGATAGAATCGGGTTCATCAGTTGATGTATGAATGCATTTCAGCGGCCAGTCTGACGTTCAGATTCTTCTGAGCATCTTCCAAGTGGAAGCTGTCCATATTTGGTCAACCGGCGCCTGAAGGTCAGCCAGGCGATCGCATCAATCCGTCCTCGATCACCAACATCCTGTCTGCTGCATGAGCGAGGCGTTCGTCGTGCCTCTCCATCATAAAGGCGATGCCGGTCTCGCTGCTCATCTCACGCATTGGAAATCGGGGTTGCGGTAGGGACCATCGTCGCGGGTCGCCGCCCGGTGACACAACTAGTCGGGTATTCCTGTTGCCAGTTGGCCAAGTTGACCGTGACTCGAATGGTCCGCCCCTACTTCTTAGGCACCAGCTTCATCACCTGCCCGTTATCCTCGCTATCCGTAATGAAGTAAAGCGCCCCTTCCGGCCCCTGCACCACATCGCGAATCCGCTCCTTCATATCCTCAAGCAACCGCTCCTCCCCAGTCACCCGCTCGCCATCAATCGTCAGACGCGCAATGTGCTTACCGCCCATCCCACCAACAAACAAACTCTTCTTCCATGCCGGAAACAAAGTACCCGTATAGAAAGCGATCCCACCCGGCGCAATCACAGGGTCCCAATAATAAACCGGCTGCTGCATCCCGGGCTTTGACGTCATCGCCGCTCCAATCGCTCCACCTGCATATTCAATGCCGTAGGTGATCGACGGCCAACCATAGTCCCTGCCCTTCAATGCAATGTTCAATTCATCCCCACCGCGCGGTCCATGCTCAATCGTCCAGAGTGCCCCCGTCTCTGGATGCAGCGTCGCACCTTGCACATTGCGATGTCCAAACGACCAGATCTCGGCCCGCGCATCCTGCCGTCCCACAAAAGGATTATCCGCAGGAATCTTCCCATCCGGAAGAATCCGCACCACCTTACCCAGCAGGCTATTCAACTGCTGCGACTGCATCCGCCCCTCCATCTCCGACCTCTCCCCCAGCGTCACAAACAGCGCCCCAGTCCGGTCAAACACCAGCCGGCTCCCGTAATGCAGCGTCGACTTCAGCGACGGCGCCTGATGAAAAATCACCTCTACCTGCTCCAGCTCCGGTGCCTCACCCAGCACCAGCTTCCCCCGTGCCACTGCCGTATTATTCGTGCCATCCTTCTGCAACTCGGCATAGCTCCAATACAACAGTTGATTCGTCGCATATCCAGGATCAAGCGCCAGCCCCAGCAATCCGCCCTGATCCCGTGCATCCACCTCCGGCAGGCCCATCACCGGCACAGACAACTTTCCATCCTTGCCAAGCACCCGCAACCGTCCCGGCTTTTCGGTGACCAACAATTCTCCGCCCGGCAAAAACGCCATGCCCCACGGCGATACCAGCCCCGAAGCCACTTTCACAACTTCAAACGCAACCCCAAGCTTCTCTTGCCCAATTCGGGTCTGCCCCTCAAAAGCAGGCCTGTAGCTCTCAGCATTCGGTGCGCGTTTCTCAACGCCGGCCGACTCCACCTTACTGGTAGCCCCACAACCGCTGAGCCCAAGCACAAGAGCGAGCGAGGAGACGCTATAGACAAGATCCGATTTGAAAATTCTCATACCCCTAAATTGTCCGAGATCAAGCTCCTTGCGGCAACTTGAACCTTTACCCGATCACCACCAATCGCATCAGCGATCCCCCAGCAACCGGCGCGTAGGTTAGGGAGATTGGGAGAGGTCGTCCCCAAATCATGAATGACCCTTTTTGCTTGAGCCTGCAACTGTGTCACCTCAAGAGATGGCAATGCGACCAACCTGCGAAGGGCAAATCGGGAATGGCGGCCACATGAGAAAAAAACGGATCGGCAATAGAAGCGCGTCCGATAACCCATTCTTAGGTCTTACGAGCCGAAACCATTTGTATCTCCTCGGCCCTGATTGTGCTGATATATCCAGGCCAAGGGACGCTGGATTGGACACACGCACGTACAAGAGGTGCGAGCCGTTGCGGAGTCGCAGGATGAAGCCGGAACAAGACAACTCCAGAAAGTTTCGGCGGACTTTTGCGTTGAAGGGCAATCTGCCAGAAGTCCTTGTCGAGCGTTGACACGATACGCTCTTCAGCCTCTGCTAAATCCAATAAGTAGATGTCGCGTGCTCCAGACAGGTGCGTACGAGCCCAGAGAAAGTCGTGGCCCTCTGATCGAAGCGACTGAACCATTGACTTCGGAAAATTCTCGTCAGCCAGGAACCGCATTTATGCTGGTATCGGAAACGCCTTATATTCGTGCGCCAGATAGCTGGCGCAGGAAAGACAGGCAAGGATATCTTCCCTGGTAAGGCCAGGGTAGTTGGAGAGAAGTTCCTGCTCGGATTGGCCTGCGGCAAGTTGTTCGAGAATGAACTCGACATAGACGCGTTCCGAAGATCATGGGTTTTCCAGCCAGAATCTCGGGGTCAACTGTAATGCGCTCGATGGGCGGTATTTCCTCAGTTTAGCGTGCAAAATTCAAATTGGGAATCAGGGCAGATCCAGCAGTCCATTGTGAACTAGGAAGGACTCATCGTGTTGCGCTTGAAACTTCGATTTGGTTCGTAGCCGGGCGGGCCGTTGCCGCCAACTCCGGCATAGCGCTAGTCGAGAACTTCCACTAGCCAGCCTTCAGGATTTCGTCTTCGGAACGAGGCGTCTCGCCACCGCCACGGGACAGAAACGCGAGCGCAGCCTCCCGGTCCCCCTGGCCGCGAAGCGCAGAGAAATAGGCTTCCGCCGTCTGGATCGCCGAGAGTTTTTCCGCCGCAGCCATCACCAGAAACTGGTTCATGCTCGTCCCGTCGGCGGCGGCCATCCGCTCCACCGCTGCCTTCAGCGAAATAGGTAAACGCAATGAAAACGTCGATACTCTGGGTGTCATTTCCTTATCTCCCGTAATGCTTCCGCCGGCTTCCAAAGGTGAATTCCAAATCGCCGGGGCGCATCTTTATAGTCGGCATGGTT
>CAZZGS010000121.1:8205-9683 GCA_964653845.1 uncultured Bryobacter sp. | reverse complement strand
GGGGAGGGAGTCGATCTCGGGGAGGACGTGACGAGCGGCTTGTGACTGGAGCGAGGCGAAGCGGAAGATCTGCTTGGGGTCGTGATCGATAATCCAGTTGATAGCGGCGTTGCAGAGGTTGCATACACCGTCGAAGAGGATGATTGGATCTGGCGGCATCGGGTGTCTTTAATCTTACGATGTGGTGCCGGGGCGGGCTGGCGTTGTAATGTTGGGGTATGCGTTTGTTAGCAGTTCTCTTGATTTCGATCCTGGCTGTTTTTGGTCAGGACTCAAAGACAATGGATGTGGCTGCGGAGTCGAAGTGGGTGGATACGGGCTTCAAGCTCGCCCGCGGGGATAATTACACGATTGAAGCTAGTGGCGAGATTGTGTTGCGCGGATCCAAGGGTGAGGAGCAGCCGTCGAGGCCAGGTGGGCTGGCGCGCGGGTTTCGGGATTTATTGAAGGCGCTGCCGTTGAATACCGCCGGGCGTGGGGCATTGATTGGCAGAATTGGAGACCGTGAGACGTCTCAGCCATTTATGGTGGGGTCGGCAAGGGATGGGGAAGTGGCGCTGGGGGGCAAGCTGTTTTTGAATTTGAATCTGGATGGGAATGAAAGGGGGGCTGGTAGCTTTGCGGTGAAGATCCGTGTAACGCGAGCGCCTATTGAGGTGTCGAAGGTTCCGGCCGGGCCTATAGTTGAGCTGACTCAGGCTCAGCTGGATAGCTTGCCTACGCGTGTTGTGGATGCTGAGGGGACGGAGGGGGACCGTCAGAACTTCATCGTTGTTGGGAGCGAGGCGGCAGTAACTGGAGCACTGAAGAGTGCAGGTTGGGTGCAGGTGGACAAGAACGTGAAGTCGTCGGTGATCAACGCGATTCTGGTGAGTATGTCGAAGCAGGCGTACCTCACGATTCCGATGAGCGAACTTATGATGTTTGGACGGAGTCAGGATTATGGATTTGCTCATGCGGTGCCGTTTGTCGTGGTGGCGCAGCGGCATCACTTCCGGATCTGGAAAGCGCCGTTTCAGGTGAATGGAAACGATGCATGGATTGGTGCAGGGACCTACGATATCGGGTTTGAGAGGGACCAGCGCAATGGCGGCATTACGCACAAGATTGATCCGGAAACCGATAAGGAACGCGATTACATCGGCCTGACGCTGGAGGAAAGCGGTCTTGTGGTGAAGAAGACGTATATGACCCACAAGAACCCGGTGACGGAGGCGAAGACAGCGCATGGCGGGGAGTTTCGGTCCGATGGGCGGACGCTGATTGTGTATCTCGAACAGAAGCGCAATGAAGATGCAGTACGGTTTTCCAATCTGTTTTGTAGTGTGCTGAAGACGAATCCGGATGGCGGGGAGTGGGGACCTTGCAGCGAATACATGGAGACTGCCAGCGAGAAGAACGTGGAGCTGAAGCCGATGTCGCGCGACTTCCGGGTGGTGGTGGTGCCGGGGATTTTCTCCAGTTGTGCAACGGACGCG
>CAZZGS010000121.1:0-8195 GCA_964653845.1 uncultured Bryobacter sp. | reverse complement strand
CACCGGCGTTTGATCGGGGCAGAACATATTTGAATGACAAGTCTGGTGTGGATGCGGCTTTGTTGAATATTTCGAACAACTCCAGTGAAGATAATGCCAAGGCGATTGCCAAGTACTTGCGGGAGCAGTTTACCAAGGACAAGCGGAAATTTATCCTGGTGGGTTATTCAAAGGGAACTCCTGATATCCAGATGGCGCTGGCGACCGAGCCCGACTTGCGCAGTATGGTGGCGGCGTTTGTGAGTGTGGCGGGGGCTAGCGGGGGGTCGCCGGTAGCGGATGCGTTGCCGGATCGCTTAAGCGGGATGCTGGGCAAGATCAATGGCAAGGGTGGTTGCGAGGGTGATTTGAGCGACGGGTTCAAGAGTTTGTCTGTGGAGCGGCGCCGGCAGTTTCTGGCGCAGTACCCGAGGACATTCGTGCCTACCTTCTCGATTCCGGCGGTTGCGGCTCAGGATAAGTAGGCTCAGGCCATGCTGCAAAGCTGGACGATCCTGAACGGGTTCTCGTCTCGCAACGATGCGCAGATCACAGAACAAGACGCGATCATTCCGGGTTCAATGTATCTGGGGGCGGCGAGGAGCGATCACTTTGCGCTTGCGTTGCCGCTGGAAAACATGAAGGGAGGGATCCTGAAGAGCTTCCTCGACAAGAACAATTATCCGCGGGCTGCGTTGCTTGAGAGTGTCGTTCGCTTTGCGCTGGACGAAATTAAGGCGCCTGCTGCGAAGGCTCTTGAGCCAGCGAAACAGGCGCCAGTGAAAAACAAGTCGATCTTTCAGCCTTAGGCTGTGATTAGGGAGGCGGCACCGATGCCGGATTGGTGTCGCGACATACGCGTGCGGAGCTCGAGGCGGGCACGAAGCAGACGGCTTTTTGCAGCGGCGATGCTGATGCCGAGTTGCTCTGCTACTTCTTCCATCGGGAGTTCCTGAACATCGCGGAGGAGGAAGACGTTGCGGAGGAGTGGGGGAATGCGTTCGATTTCCTGCTTCATGGCTTCGGCGATTTCCAGCTTGCCAAGGGCTTCTTCAGGGTTGAGGTTGTCGTCACGGAATTCAAGGGTTACCGAATCCTCTCCAACCTGGGTGTCGTCCATGTAGAAAAGCTTTGCCCGCTTGGTCTGACGGAGGCGCATCAGGCACTGGTTGACGACGATGCGAGTGAGCCAGGTTGAAAACTTGGCTTCGCGATTGAATTGAGCCAGGTGCTGAAAAGCCTTCCAGCAAGCGTTCTGGACTTCATCCTCAGCATCGGATTTGTCTCTCAGGATGGACAGCGCCAGTTTGAGGCAGGAATTTTGATGCCTCTCAATCAATTCAGCGAAGGCTTGGTCGTTTTGAGACTGAGCCATGTCCACCAGGGCTTCATCAGTGACCCCTTGGAAAACTTGCCGACGATTTTGAATCATGTTAAAATCCTTACCAATCTAGACGTTAGACTTCATGGACGAATATAACAGCAAACCCGCAGATTTGATAGACCACACTGAAACTGACTTCAGTGTGACTCAAACAGTGCCTAAATTGGAGAGCGGCAGTAAAGAAAGCTTGAAATCGACTGAAAACTCGGAGTCGACGATCCGCCGCATCCTCTCTTCCTACGACCTTGGGAACAAGCTTCGTCAACTGAGACTGAAAAAGAAGATCGCGCTGGTGGACCTTGGAAAGCATACCGGACTCTCTGCTTCGATGATCTCGCAGCTTGAGAATGGCAAGCTAGTTCCAACGCTGCCGACCTTGGCGCGCATCGCTATGGTTTTTGACGTCGGGCTGGATCATTTCTTTACGGATAAGCGAAGAAAGCGATTGTTTAGCGTGGTTAAGGCTGGCGAGCGGATGCAATTCCCAGAGCGGAGCGATTCGCCGACACCTGGGTATTATTTTGAATGCCTGGCGTTTAGCGCTCAAGACAAAAGCTTGCAAGCGTATCTGGCTGAGTTCCCCGTGCGTAACCCCAATGAGGCAGTAGAACACATGCACGAAGGGGCGGAGTTCTTCCATGTGATCGAGGGTACGGTGGCAATCCGCTATCAGGATGAAGAGCATTTGATGGAGTCAGGCGATAGCGTGTACTTCGATTCCTCAGCCCCACATGCGTATCGTGGCGTCGGCGCTGCTACGGCGAAGGCGATCGTGATCACAACACCACCTCGAGTTTAGTCTGGTTGCCATAATCGGGAGATGCAATCTCCCTGGTTGACTCCCGCACTGTTGCTGGCGAGCAACATATTTATGACCTTTGCCTGGTATGGGCATTTGAAATTTAAAGGGCAGCCGCTTTGGGTTGTGATTCTGGCAAGCTGGGGTATAGCTTTTTTTGAGTATTCGCTGATGGTTCCAGCCAATCGAATTGGATCGGCAACGATGTCGGGGTATCAGCTGAAAATCCTGCAGGAAGCTATCACGTTGGTGGTATTTGTCGGGTTTGCATGGCTGTATCTGGGAGAAGGTTTGCGCTGGAATTATTTGCTGGCGATGCTGATGGTGATGGGAGCGGTGGGGTTGGTGTTTAAGTCCTGATTTATCCGTTCACCGCCGAAAGCTTGCCGCTCATAAGGTTTAGTTGGACAGGCTGTGTTGCAAGCTCTAAGCTACATGGAATGTTACGCTTATTTGTTGTTCTTGTGGGGCTTGCGTGCTCCGGGTTTGGCCAGAGCCAGAAGGCTACGGTTGAGGGGTTGGTGATGGATGGCCAGAGGCTCGGGGTGGCACAAGCGACGGTTGTGCTGGAGACAGGCCAAGGGGCGACGGTTCGCAAGACTGTAAGTGATGCGGCTGGGCGTTATCAATTTAACGGTGTGGATGCGGGCAGTTACAAGTTGCGCTTTTCGGCTTCGGGCTTTGAGACTTACACGGAAGGGCCGCTGACGCTGAGTGCGGGGCAGAAGCTGGTTCTCGATTCTTTGCTGAAGCCGGCAAACATGACCGCGAACGTAACGGTTGTGGCGGATAACGACCGTCTGGTGGCATCGAGGACGGAGATCCCGCTGCGCGAGTTGCCGGTGACTGTGCAGACGGTGGGGAGCGAATTGATCGCGCAGCAGGGCGTCACGGATCTGGTAAAGGCGCTCTACAACATCCCGAACACGAATTCCTTTGTGCTCTACGGCATGTACGAATACTATGTGTTTCGAGGCTTCGGCTTTGACAATATCGTTGGCTCTTCGGTGTTGCTCGATGGATTGAGGTTGGAGGGGAACCGGCTGAATTCGCAACTGAATTCGATTCAGACCGTTGAAGTTTTGAAGGGGCCGGGATCGATGTTGTACGGAACTGAAGCGACCGGTGGCACTGTGAATCTGGTGCGCAAGAAGCCGGTGTCGACTCCGAATTATGAGGGTGTGTTTAGGGGTGGAAAGTTTGGACGCGTGGGTGCGGAGTTTGGCGCGACCGGGCCGATCAAAGGCGACAAGTTGCTTTATCGTACCGATGTGGCGATTGACCGTGCCGATGGCTGGCGCGATGCCGGTTGGCGGCGATTCAACCTGACGCCCAGCGTCAACTGGCGCATCTCGAATCGCGATCAGTTGAACTTTACGGTTGGGTATTCGCAGGATCGGTATGACGGGGATGCCGGGATTCCGTTGCTTCGTCCGGCGAATGAGCCCAACCCATTCAAGGCGTCGATCTTCCCGGATGTGCCGATGAAGACTCGCTACACGCCAAGTGCCGATTTTCAGAAGACTCGCGATATTCTGCCGCAGGTTTTTTATACACACTCGTTCTCGGATACGGTGCGGTTTCGTAATGCGTTTACCTATCGTTTCTTTGACGACCAGTATCTGGTGACTGAGACACTGACGGTGGATCCAACGAAGCAACCGTTTAAGGTGGATCGGGAGTTTTTTTACTTCTTCCACCATCGCCGGCCGCTGCAGAACCAGTCGGATGTAGTCGCGACAGTGAAGACCGGCAAGATTGAGCATCAATTGCTGGGTGGTTATGACTTTCTTCGCTATCAGAATCAGACCGAGCGCAGTTCTTCGGTGTTTCGTATTGCCTTGCCCTCGCTTGATCTGTTGAACCCGGTGGATACGTTTAAGACGCAAGTGAATAACTTTCCACCGAGCCGGTTGGACTACTTCACTAACAACGTGAATTCGACCTATTTTCAGGACTTCATTCGCTTGAATCCGAGGCTGACTGCACTGGTGAGTGGCCGCTTTGATGGCTTTCGCCGGGTCTCCTTCAGGAATCCTGTTGTCAACGGCGTCGAGGGCAAGGGGGCCGTCACCAATATCGAACAGAATCCATTTACTTACCGGGTTGCTATGAACGGCCAAGTGTTGCCGGTGATGGGCGTTTATGCGAGCTACGGCACGAGCTTCCGGGCGCAAACGTCGCTATCGAATGACGGCAAGCAGTTGAAGCCCGAGACGGGCAGCCAGTTTGAAATTGGCCAGCGCTTTGACTTACTGGGCGGCAAGATGTCGCTCAATACCGCGTTGTTCTGGATTGAGAAGGAGAACGTGACTGTGTCGCGTGCGAACGGGAACTTTGACCAGGCCGGGAAGGTGCGCTCGAAGGGTTTTGAGGCGGATCTGAAGGGGCGGGTAAGCCGGAAGATGTCGATTCGGGCTGCATATGGGTTTACGCAGGCTCAGTTTAAGGACTTTGAGTTGGAGGATGGCGACGGGGTGGTGCGCAATCTGCGGGGGCGTGCTCCGGCCTTTGTGCCGCGCCATACCGTTAGTTTCTGGGGCGTATACGACGTGAGCTCGAGCTTGCAGGTGGCGATCGGGCAGCGCTACATTGCGCGAGCGCCGGTGAACAACTTCAACTACTTCTTCATGGGCGGCTATACGCTTTGGGATGCAGCGGTCTTCTATCGCAAGAGCAAGTGGGAATATTCGGTGAACCTGAATAATGCCCTGAACAAGGAGCGTTATCTGGTGGCCTCGATCAACGACTTTCTGGTTTATCCGGGTAAACCGTTTGACGCGACCGGGACGATTCGCTTCCGCTTCTAATGTTTGGGCGGGGAGTTGCCGATTCTCCGCCTGTGAAACTCATTTCTTGTTTGCTTGTCTTCGCCCTGATGGCCGTTATGGTGCCTGAGGCGCTGCAGGCCCGCAAGAAAAAAGAGGGCGTGGTTGCACGGCCCCTAAGCAGACCTCCGGTCTACAAGAAGTTTGATAATCGCAAGAAGAAATCGAATTTTAGAATGGGACCGAAGAGCGGGTAGGAGTTGGGGTGCCCAACGGGACTTGAACCCGTGACATCCGGAATCACAATCCGGCGCTCTACCGACTGAGCTATGGGCACCGTGATGTTAGACATCGAGAGGTACTTTTTCAGTTTACCAAAAAGGTACCTCAACATCCATCAACCCTTCGCCATTCCTGCCTGTTTCCACAATTGATCCACTCGGGTCTTGATTTCCTGGTCCATTGTGATGACCGGGGGCCAGGGCCGAGTGAAGCCTTCACTGACCCATTTCTTTGTCCCGTCGATGCCCATTTTGGAGCCGAAGTTCGCGAGGCGGCTGGAGTGATCGAGCGAATCGATCGGGCCGAGGACGAATTCAATGTCGCGCTGCGGGTCGATGTTGTTTAAAACCCTCCAGGCTACTTCTGAGTGGTTGCGGACGTCGACATCTTCGTCGACGACGACAATGCACTTGGTAAACATCGCCTGACCCAAGCCCCAAATGGCGTGCATCACCTTGCGGGCGTGACCCGGGTAGGCCTTGCGAATGCTGACCAGCATCAGATTGTGGAAGACGCCTTCGGCCGGCATCGACATTTCGCGGATCTCGGGGATCTGCATGCGTAAGAGCGGTAGGAAGATGCGCTCGATCGCTTTGCCCATCCAGTAATCTTCCATCGGTGGAGGACCAACAATGGTGGCCGTGTAGATGGGCTTCTTGCGTCTGGTGATCGCGGTGAGGTGGAAGACAGGGTAATCGTCTTCGAGCGAATAGTAGCCCGTGTGATCACCAAAAGGACCCTCTGTGCGGAGCTCGCCGAGTTCGACGTATCCTTCGAGGATGATTTCAGCTTGAGCAGGCACTTCGAGGTCTACCGTTTCGCATTTCACCATCTCGACGGGTTTGTTGCGCAAGAAGCCGGCGATCATCATCTCGTCAAGTTCGGGTGGGAGGGGCAGGATGGCTGAATAGAGCGTGGCCGGGTCTGCGCCGATGGCCACAGCGATGGGCATGCGTTGCTGTTTGCCTTCTTTGAGGAGCTGGCGGTAATGATCGGCACCCTGTTTATGGAGCTGCCAGTGCATGCCGGTGGTCTTGGAATCGTAAACCTGCATGCGGTACATGCCGCAATTGCGTTTGCCGGTGGTGGGGTTCTTGCTGAAGACCAGGGGGAGAGTGATGTAGCGGCCGCCATCCTCGGGCCAGCAGTGGAGGATGGGGAATTCGTCGAGCGAGAAATTGTCCTTCTGGATGACTTCTTTACAGGGGCCACTGGAAACGTCCTTGGGGAAGAAGTTGCCCATCTCGGCGAGCTTGGGCAGCATCTTCAGTTTGCCCATCAGGCCGGTGGGCATCTTCATGCCGAGGTATTCGGTGATGCGGTCGGCGATTTCGTCGAGCGCATTGACGCCGAGGGCAATCTCCATGCGGCGGTCGCTTGAGAAGAGATTGATGGCGAGGGGGATCGAAGATCCCTTCGGCTTCTCGAAGAGCAGGGCCGGGCCGCCGCTTTTTACAGCGCGGTTGGCGAACTCCGTGATCTCAAGATGAGGGTCGACTTCAAAGGGGATACGTTTTAGCTCGCCCGCTTTGTCGAGAGCGGAGAGGAACTCGGACAGATCCTGATAAGACATCTCCTCCTATTATGGAAGGGTGACGAAGAGAACAGCATTAATAACCGGCGCAAGTCGCGGAATTGGTTTGGCCTGCGCGAAGGCGCTGGCAGCGGCGGGGCACAAGGTGGTGCTTGCCGCGCGCAACCTGGACAAGCTTGAAGAGGCAGCGTCGGAGATCCGCTCGACGGGCGGAGATGCTCTTGTGGTGACGATCGATCTGTCGTCGCCGGAGTCGATTCAGCAGGCCGTAAAGAAGGCGATCGCCGAGGCGGGGCCGATTCATATTCTGGTGAATAACGCCGGGGTGACCAAGGACGGGCTTTCGATGCGCATGAAGCTCGATGACTTTACGAGCGTGATTCAAACGAATCTGACGGGGGCTTTTCTTTGTGCCCAGGGGGTGATGCCCGGGATGATGAAGGAGCGTTGGGGCCGGATCATCAATATCGCGAGTGTGGTTGGAGAGATGGGCAATGCGGGCCAGGCGAATTATGTATCGTCCAAGGCCGGGTTGATTGGGCTGACGAAGTCGCTCGCGCAGGAATTGGCTTCTCGCAATATCACCGTGAATGCAGTGACGCCCGGGTTTATCGAGACGGATATGACTGCGGTGTTGAGCGTTGAGGTGAAAGAGAAGATGCTGAATGTGATTCCGCTCAAGCGCTTTGGCAAGCCGGAGGACATTGCGGCAGCGGTGGCGTTTTTGGCTGGGGAGAATTCGAGCTACATCACCGGGCATGTGCTGAAGGTTAATGGCGGGATGTATATGTAGCCGGGGAGTGGTACGGGAGGAGCACACCTCGTCCTATGCGATACTTGTGGTTTATGGATATATTCAATATCTATGCCATCCTTGGCATCAGCCTGATGGCCTACTCGGCGGTAATGGTAGGTTGGTGGGTGTTCAGAGATCGCCAAACTAAAAAAGACCGTCCTTGGATCAAGAAAATCGAGCACTGAAGCTAAACTGGCCCGTCTAGCTTGATGTTAAGAACCTCATCCACAGCGATCTGAATAGTATCTTCACCGATCATTAATTCCTTAATACGCATAGCCGTTATTACAAACAAAAACAAGCACATTCCAGCAGCGAGAAGGAATACCTGCAGACCTGAGTCAAAAAGTGCGAGTGTGACTAACAGAAAAACCAAAGCAACAGCAGCATAGCTGAACATGTGAATTCGCTTGCAAATTTTGACGCGATCGGCGAAATAGTAGATTTGCTTTTGAAGTACTTCTAAATGGTTCAGAACCCTCTCTCTTTCTTCACGATTTGACCAGTTCAGTTTGTGGAATTCGGCGATCAGAGTTCGCAGTTGGTTGGCAACATTGGTATGGGTTGTGCCTGCTGTTGCGGCAAGTGCCCCCAAGAAAGCAACAATTGCAACCAGCACGACGAAGATTTGCGGGATTGTAGTTGTTGACATG
>CAZZGS010000120.1:0-9694 GCA_964653845.1 uncultured Bryobacter sp. | reverse complement strand
GAATGATGATCGACATCGGTTAGGAATCGTGATCGACATGGCCAGGAATCCGCAAACATTGGTCTGTAGCCCGCCAGAGTAGCGCTTGGTGAGCGTGGCCTGCAGTGAGTGATAGTTGTTATCGCCCATGGGGCCAATGAGGCTGGTTTCTACAGCACGGCCATACCTGGGAAAGAGCGGCTGACCGGCCTGGTCGGCGCCAATCACCTGACCGGCGTTGAGATTCAAGCGTCCCGAAACACTAACTGCGCGGCTGGCGACATAGCCCGCCTGCGTGGACCAGTTCTTGCCCAGATCACGCTGGATGGTGAGGTTGTAATTAAGGATGTAGCTGCGCTGGAACTAATCGCCAGTTGTGTTGATCGCATAGTTGGACGGAACCAAGCTGCGTCCGCTGCTATTGATCACTGGATCTGGCAAGTTCGGCAAGCCCTGGGTTAGAGTGGTGGCAAAGCCGAGCGCGGGCGGAGCCAGATTGAAGGCCGCCAGGATCGGGTAGTTGGTGCGAAGCGGACGGGCTAGATTCCAGGGATCCCAATTGACCCCGAAGCCGCTTCGGATTACTGTCTTTTCGTTCATGCGGTAGGCGATGCCGAGACGCGGCGAGAAGAGCAGCTTGGCCACGCTGGTACCACAATCACGGGGAGTACCGCCAAGACCGCAAGCGATCATTTCGTTCGTCGCAAAGTCGTAGCGCTCGGTGCCGCGGTCGCCTTCGCGCCAGGGCATTGGGAAGCTCTCGATACGTGTACCGTAGCTCAGCGTCAGCTTGCGGTTCACCTGCCATTGGTCACGCACATAGAAGCTGTATAAGGAGGTCTTTGTGCGATAGATATCCGGGACCTGCAGGATGCGGCCACCGCCATCAACCAGGCCCATCAGATAGGTACCCATCGAATTGAAGTTGTTACCCGCAGCGACGTTGCCATTATCGAGGCGCAACTGTGTCGGGCCCTGACCGAAATTCAATCGACCTGCAGCGCCTCCAGAGGCACCGGCAAACTCCGGCTGCGTATGATTCAACTGCAGGTGGTAGAGGTCCATGCCAAAACGAATGTTGTGCGAGCCGCGCATCCAGTTGGCATTGGCCACGTACTGGAATTGCGGGTCGGTGCGGTAATACGGCATATAGTTTTCGGTGGAGCCGAAGGCAGAGAATCCGCCAATGCCAAAGCCGGGGAAGCCGGATTCGAAGAAGCGGGTCCCGTTGGTTCCGGGGATCTTCAACTCGTCGCGCCCCCGATTGGGGCCAAGGCCAGGTTGTTCGATATTGGTATCCATCAGCGTGTATCCAAAATAGGCGTCGATCAGAAATGTCGGCTTGACAGTGTAGGTAGTGGCTAGCGTGCCGCTCCAGGTGCCGCCGAAGCCTTTGCCAGGATTGCCAAATGCGATCGGGCCGCCACCGATTTCACCAAATGCCGTAGGCGCTGTAAGGTCAAAGCTAAGCCAGCTCAGGCGGGCAAATGAAGTCCACTTGTCGCTGATGTTGTAGTTGAACTTGGAATCAATCGTCTTGCGGTCAAAGGCGGCCTGACCAAGGGCAAAGTAGTTGTTGTTGGGCACGCCAGCCGGGCCGGGGTTGTTCTCTTGCGGCAATCGCTGCATCAGCAGTGCCGCCGTCGGGTGGATCCGCGACGTTGGGATGATGTTGCCGGGGAATGCCTGACGACCGGTGCCGTTGCCAGCACCAGTGGTGGGGTCGTAGATCGGCAGTGTTGAGGTAGAAAGATTGCCAGCCCGCATCATTTGCGTGGGCACTGTCTGTAGAGCACCGGCAAAGCGGCGGTCTGTCGAATTCTCAAAACTACCAAAATAGAAAAGCTTGTTCTTGATGATGGCACCACCGAGGCGGCCACCAAATTGGTTCGATACGAACTTCGGATTCTGCTGATTGGCTGGCAAAAAGAAGTTGCGGGCTTGCGACCAATTGCCCTGATGATAGTGAAATAGAGCGCCAGACATCTGGTTGGCACCCGAGCGAATGCTGACGTTGACGGATGCGCCGCCAGCAAGCCCCTGCTCAGCATCAAAGGTGTTGGTCACGATGTTGACAGATTCAATCGATTCCAGTGCGGGCACATAACTGGCCACGTGCGGCAGCCAAACGTTAGTGGCGCTGGCACCATCGATCCGAGTGTTGTTGGATGCAGTATTGTTGCCGTTGGTCTGCCACTGCATAGCGCGCGAGGGATTCGACGGCACCGAGTGGGGTGTAGAAGGGGGTGAGATCCCGGGGATAGTCACGAAAAGAGCCTGGTAATTGCGCCCGTTGGCGACAGGCAGCTCGGTCAGGGTCTTAGAAGTGATTTCGGCGCGGACTTCAGAGCGATCCGTTTGAAGAACGGCGGCGTTGGCTTCAATTGTTACCGATTCGCTCACTTGGCCAATGGTCAGCTTCAGATCGAGACGGGAGACAGTATTTGCCGTGATCTCGATATTTTCCTGACGGGAAACGCGGAAGCCATCTTTTTTAACCTCAATGCCGTAGATGCCACCCTGGATGGTGGGGATGCTGAAGCCACCCTCAGAATTGGTAGTAGTGGTGCGGCTGACGCCAGTTCCTTTACTTTTGATCGAAACAGTGGCGTCAGGGATAGATGCGTTGGAGGCGTCGGTGATCGTACCAACGATCGAGCCGTAAAGAGTCTGGGCAGAGCTTTGCTGAGTAATCGCGAACAACATCGCGCAAAACAGCAGTAGCCCCGTGAAGCGATTGGATCGCTGCGGAGTGTTTTTCATGGATTTCCTCAGAAAGCAGTTTCTATAAAAGCACACCCGTTACAGTTGTGCTAACAAAGCTATGTATCGACATTGGAATATCATGCTTTAGGAATTACTGGGAAAAGATTTGGTCTGGGTCCGGGCTGAGGACTGCGACTGCGAAGCCACACTTTTGGGCCAAGCCGGACTTCATGCGGACACTTCAGGTTGAGTTGCTGCCAAACCCTTGTAGGAAGAATAAAGTCGCGCTCGGGGCTCGATTCGATCAGAAGGCGCAGTTGATCGAGATTCGCGGCCAGTATTGCATCGACTTTTGCCTCCGGCGACTTGAGAAAGTTGAAAACTGAGCTCGCGATGCCAAGCATCTCGAAGTCGAGCGGACCGTTGGGCGGGAGATGCTCGATCAGGAAAATGTAGCGCACTGTGGCGCCTGGGTAAAGTGTGGTGCGGAGTTGATCGTCGGGGTCAAGGTGGAGCACTTCCCTGCCCTGAAATTCATTGCTGATGGGCGTTTGAGGTTGTGGAGCTGGATAGCTGAGAAAGGCGGCGAGCGCCAAAGGCGCAAAGCCCCAATGGATCCAGCCTCTGTGGCAGAGCAGCAAGGCGGGGGCAAGAGGGGCAAGGTAGGTAGTATTGCGATAGCTGTAGGCAAAGATCGAAGCGAGCAATACTCCGCACCAGAAGCACCAAGTTGTATTCCAGCGCCTGGCCGCGAGCGGCATTGCCAGCGGAAGCAACCAGGCCAAGCGAGGCAAATAGTAGCCGAGCTGGCTGTCTGTGCTGGCCTGCACGGGCGCTCGAAAAGCATAGCCGAGGAGTTCGACGCCGAGGTATTCGGCTAGAAACCAGTCGTGATTGACCGTGAGCTGGTAGAGATGCCAGGGTAGGGCGATAACGAGAATTGCGACACTCGCTTCGACCCAGCGCCGCAGCGGAGGGCGGGCCCATAGGAAGAGTGCCAGGGGCAGCACCCCGGCAAACCATTTGGTCATGATCGCCAGCCCAACAGCTGCACCGGCGATATAGCCTGCCCAGCGAATGGTGAGCTTGGGGTCACGGGCAAACTGCAGAATCGCGATCAGGTAGAAAAGTGTCAACAGATCGTCCATCAAGACCAGGCCTGCGCGCGTGCGCCACAGATTCGTCGAGACGAGCAGCAGCCAACCGATCGGGCCAGTGGCGTGGAAGACGATTGTCAGGATGGCGGCAGCCGCGAGAATACTGGGCAACCGGAGAGCCCAGAGACGCGAGCCGAAGGTCTTAATCGATGCGGCGCTGAGCCATTGCAGCAATGGTGGCTTGACCAGGAGCGGGCGTCCGAGAAAACGCGGGGTGAGCCAGTCCTCGCCCGCAGCCATCCGCAGGATGCCGTGGGAGTAAAGCGCCTCATCCTGGGCTGGGGTGGCAAGGATTGGATCTAGCGGCGCAGTTGCAATTTGACTGGAGGGATCACCGAGGCATAAAAAGGAAAGTACGAAAACAAGAGCCAGGATCGGAAGGCTATTGAACCATGCGCCGGGCGTAGACAATTTCTCCAGATTCACGCTCTGGAAGGTTAACACTAACGCCGGTGCGCATGAGTTGATCGCCGGTCATAGTAAATATTCTGCGGTCATCGGCGAAGCTGACCCGGTAGGTGTGGGTAGGTATCAGGTCGCGGAACCGCAAGGTGAATCGAGCCGTAGGGGTGGCGTCCCGGGTGACAACGGCTACCGCTTCATCAAGAGCGGGGTTGTAGCTTTGAATGGCATCCGTTCGGCCCAGGGCAGGACGGAGTGTGAGGTGGAGCACCTTGCCAGTCGTAATCGACGCACGCATCTCCTTGTAGGTATTGATTTCGTTTTTGAGAAAAGCCAGCTCCCCGGCATCGAGATCCGCCAGGCGATTCATCAGAATCCACGGCCCCCCGAACATGAAGCTTCGCGTATTGTAATTCGTCATCTCAATATCGGGCATATAGCGATCGGTGTAGCGCGGAGAAAAAGGAAAACTCGCCCCGAAGAGCCCTTGGCGCGAACCAAGCGAGCCTGAGGCATCGTTAGTAATCGAGGTGACGTAGTTACGGACCATTCTGAAGGTCATCATGTTGCCGCCGTTGGCGCAATTTTCCCAAACCACCCCAGGGGTTTGGGCCTGAATCTCACGAAGAATCCGGTTCAGCCCTTCGTCGCCAGAATAGTTCCAGTCACGCGGATCGTAGCTAAGGCCGGCATTGGTGCACTGCTTCACCATCGTCTGGCCGTCCTGAAGGATCCAGTCGACGTTGTAGTCGCGAATAATTCGGACGCCCTGTTCGATCACCCAGTCCTGGACCGGCTTATGACCGAGAGCAAGAGACTGCGCCCCGTGGTAGTTGTAATTGGTCGAACAGACCCATTCAGGGTGATCCTGAAGAACTTTAGAGCTGGCCATCGCTTCACTAATCACGTAATGAAGGCCGAACTTCATGCCCTTGGAATGAACATAGTCAGAGAAGGCGCGCATGCCGCTCGGAAACTTCTCAGGGTCTGCTTCCCAGTCGCCCATCTGCTTTGCCCAGCCGAGATCGACGATAAACAATTCTGCACCACTTGCGGCGGCAAGATCGGCTTCACGGCGGAGCTTCACTTCATCGATTGCTTTTTCATAGCCCCAGCTATCCCAGGCAATATATGGGAATCTCGGGTCTTCAACCTTTGGGGCAAGAGTAGCTTCGGCATAACGTTGGGTGCGGTAGCCGGCCTCGTCCCAATCGCCGACGAAGATGCCGACAAATGAAGCAGGCGCCTCGTACCAGGTCTGCGGCTCAACCGGATGCATCAGACTGGCGACATTCACACCGATATCGAGGGTAGAATCGTTGCGTTGGATCACAGCATCTGCACGCCCATCAAATTCCCAACCAGCAATCAGCCCCACGCTGTCAGGCTTGGCGATAGCAACCCAGGTACATTGAAACCCGCCAGCCCCCGTCTGCATTGTCACCCGCTGCAAACGCTGGGTCAGGTTTGTAGTGAGCGGCTCAAAATTACGGCCACCATTGAGAACACTCCACTGATTGACTCGAAAGACGCGATAGTCGACGTCTTCGATTCTGGGGGCATAGGAAACAATATCGTTAGCACGAAGAAAAACACGCGTCCCGCGAAGATTTTTCACTCGAAGCTGCTGATGCAGCACCGGGTGGCCCGCGTAAATCTCGAATAACAACTCAAACTCGTAGAGTTGAGCCATGTCACGAAACGATATAGCGAGGCCCTTGCCGCCCTTGGGCGTAGCAAAACCCCGCTGGCCGATCAGCCGAAGCGGGGTTTTGGCATTGATAAACGTATTATCGATCCGGACATCAATCGGGCTGCTAGGTTCAGATTGCGAACCTTCCCAAAGAACAGAACCAAACGAATCCGTAAGATTTACCCAACGGAAAGTAGCATTCGCTTCCATCCGGAAGTGGGCACTGAATTGGTCGTTCCCTATTACCCAGCCACTAGTTTCGTTGTAACGAAAGTATACGGAATCTTCAACTTGAGTTTTGATAGACGTAAGCGAGCCCAGCACAAAAAGCCCCGTCAATAGACGGAGACTAGTATTTCGGAACGCTAGGATCCACTTTGTCACTCCAGCCTAAGATTCCTCCTTTCATGTTCCTAACACGCAAGTAGCCACTTTGTTTCAACAAATCTACGGCTTTTGCGCTTCGGACGCCACTTTTGCAATGGCAGACTATATTAGAGTCTTTCGACAGCTCACTTAATCTCATCGGCAGTTGGCCCAGAGGAATTAGAGTTGCTTTGGAAATAGACGCAATTTGATACTCATGTGGCTCCCGAACATCCACCAAAATAAAGTCTTCACCTGAGTCGATCATCGATTTCACCTCAGTAACTTCTAAGTCTCCCGCACTAGCAACAGGCGCAGGAGGGGCATCCGGGATCCCGCAGAACTGCTTGTAGTCAATCAGTTCCTTTACTACGGAGCATTTGCCCGAAGGGCAATCCGGGTTACGTCGTAGTTTCAATTCACGAAACTTCATGTTCAAAGCGTCATAAAGCATCAGCCGGCCCTGCAACGTCTGGCCAATGCCAAGGATCATCTTGACGACTTCGGTCGCTTGAATCAGCCCAATGACACCCGGCAAAATGCCAAGCACGCCGCCTTCGGCGCAACTGGGAACCAACCCCGGAGGTGGCGGTTCGGGATAGAGGCAGCGATAACAGGGTCCATCTTCGGTCGCAAAAACGGAAGCCTGGCCTTCAAATCGAAAAATAGATCCGTAGATATTCGGTTTACCCGTAAGCACACAAACATCGTTGACTAGATAGCGGGTCGGGAAGTTATCCGTTCCATCCGCCACCATGTCGTACTGTTCGACGATCTCTTTTGCGTTCTCGCTGGTGAGTGGCACTTCATGCTTGACGATCTTCAGATTCGGATTGATGTCGAGCATGCTATCGGCAGCCGAATCAATCTTGGGCCGCCCAATGTCTTTAGTGCCATGAATCACCTGGCGCTGCAGGTTAGAGGCATCGACGACATCGAAATCGACCAGGCCGATAGTGCCGACACCAGCGGCGGCGAGATACAGAGCGAGGGGAGCTCCAAGCCCGCCCGTGCCCACCAGCAGCACCTTTGCGTCCTTCAGTTTAATCTGCCCCTCCATACCCACTTCAGGTAGGATCAGGTGGCGCGAATAGCGCTGGATTTCTTCGTTAGTTAGCATCGTCGGCATGGCCTAGCGTCCTCCGGCGATGCTCGGGATGATCGAGACGGTGTCGCCAGCGGCAACTTCAGTAGCTTCCTTCGACAAATAGCGGATGTCTTCGTCGTTGACATAGATATTGACGAAGCTTCGCAGCTTGCCTTCATCGTTGAAGAGATTCTTCTTGATGTCAGGGTGATTGGTGGTGAGCGCGGCGAGCAGTTCGCCTACGGTCGCCCCGCTGGCTTCAATGGTGTCTGCACCACCGGTAAACTGCCTTAAGGGCGTCGGGATCAGGATTTTGGCCATATCAGTTCCTCTTCTTCACTGGCCGTTTGATCGACGTCGACGCGGAAGCATTTGGCATCGCTGACAACACGAGCGCGCACGCTCATGACGACGTTCGAATAGAAAGGCCAGTGGTTTTTCAAATCGGTTTGGGAAAAATAAGCACCCTCGTCCGGGTGCGAGTGAAAGAATCCAAGTACTCCGAGTGACAGTTCGCGAGATTTGCGTTCAGCCGCAATCTGATCGCGCGGGTCAAGCTCGAAGCGGTCTTTTTGTTCGCCTTCGTAGGCATTGCGACAAGCTAAGGCAAGAGTCGCCAGGCGTTTGCCTTCGACCTCAGAACCGATCAGGATTCCGCAGCATTCGTTGGGGTAGCAATTTTGGGCGTGCTCGGCCATAACGGCCCACGCTTCGGTTGAAAGCTCAATCATTCCAGAAGGGTTCGCTTAAGTATTTGGCGGCGCCGTCACAAAGGATCGTCACCACCACTCCAGTCTCCCCTTTTTCCGCCATGGCCGCTGCTACTTTTGTCGCGGCTACCACGTTGGCCCCGGCAGAGATACCCACCAACAGTCCCTCTTCGCGGGCCAGCCGTTTGGTCATCTCATAGGAGGCTTCCGTCGAGATCCAGAGATTCTCGTCGGCCAGATCTTTGTCATAGATACCAGGGACAATCGCCGACGGCATATGTTTGGTGCCTTCAATCCCGTGGAAGCCCTGATCGGGTTGGGCAGAAATGCACTTAACGTTGGGCATTTCACGCTTCAATCGCCGGGCCGTACCAGTGAAGGTACCACTGGTGCCCAGCATTGCAACAAAGTGGGTGATGCCGTAGCTGGTCTGGTTCAGGATCTCTGGCGCAGTAGTTTCGTAATGCGCCTTCCAGTTGGCGTGGTTGTTGTATTGATCGGGGTAGAAGTAGCGGTCTGGATCGGCTTCATAAACTTCACGGCACTTCAAAATCGCCCCGTCAGATCCCGCACCGGGATCGGTGAGAATCAAGTCCGCTCCATATGCCTTAAGAATCATCTTGCGTTCTGGACTAGCGTTTTGCGGCAGACAGAGGCGAACTTTGTATCCAAGAGAGGCGGCGATCATTGCATAGGCGATCCCGGTATTGCCGCTAGTAGCGTCCAGGATCGTGCGAGCTTTCGTCAACTGCCCTGTCCGCTCGCCTTCAAGAATCATATTGAGGCCCGGACGGTCTTTCACGCTGCCCCCGGGATTGAGGAATTCGGCTTTGCCGAGGATCTCGATACCTGGAAAAGCAGATGAAATAACCGGCATCCGTAAGAGCGGAGTATTGCCGATCGCATCTAGCAAAGACTCGCCATTGTTCCGTTTTTGAAAGGCTGCAGCTTGCACAATTCGACCTATGGCCGAAGAATACCACAATTCCTCTAGGGATAGGGGGGATTCAGCTATTTTGGCTATCTGTGAGGGATTTGGACAAATTCGCTACTGGTCATTTGCTGTTGATCTCTCCAACCGAATCGAGGAGTGCCAGGAAAAACTTGATCCTGATTGGCGAATACAAATCTAGCGCATGGCCTCAATACTCTTCGCAAGAAAACCCATATCCTCAAACGGCTCTCCACCCACCCGGCTCCACCGCAGCTTCCCTTCCTTATCGATCAAAATCGTGGCGTGCAGATCCATCTCCTCAAAATCGTCATACGAGAGAAAGCGCTTGGCGTTCAAGCGATCCTTATCGCTTAAGAAGCGGATTCCCTGGTAGGCTTCGTCGCCCAGCAGCGAGCGGTTCTGCTCCGTAGTGTTGCCGCTAATCGCAAGCACAACAGTATTCAGTCGCTTCCAATCGCTCGACTTCGCCTTCAGATCCTTCAGTTGCTTCAGGCAGTGCGGGCATTCCTTGCCAAGGTAAAAAACAAGAATCACATTCTTACCAGCAAGATCCGTCAGCTTCACAGCGTTGCCGTCAACATCAGTCGCCTCAAGCGAAGGAGCGGCAATCGGAGACCATTTCTTCGGGCCAAATTTCTC
>CAZZGS010000119.1:0-9701 GCA_964653845.1 uncultured Bryobacter sp. | reverse complement strand
GCTTCTAGTTTCGCCTATGTCGAGTGTCTACACGCTGAAGCAATCTCCCTATTCAAGCCACATGCTTCTCCTCAACCTGCTTGATCCGCAAAAACACGGCAAGCGATTGCTCGATGTCGGCTGCGGGAACGGCTTCCTTTCGCAGCTCCTCGCCGGCAAAGGATTCACCGTCATCGGCATCGAACACCCTCTCGGCTTCGACCAAAATCCGCCCGCTGTCATTCATGATCTCGAGCAGCCGCTTCCACCACTTCCCGGCCCTTTTGACGTGATCGTAATCGGCGATGTCCTCGAACATCTCCGGCGCCCGCAAGACCTTCTGGAGCAATTGCGACCCCACCTCGCTCCCGCCGGGCAGATCGTCGCCTCGCTTCCCAATAGCGGAAACCTCTACTTCCGGCTGCAAATTCTACTCGGTAATTTCCCTGAAGACGAGAAGGGCCTCTTTGACCGTACACACCTCCATTTTTGGATGCTGGCCAACTGGCGCAGGCTTTTCGACCGTTCCGGCTACAGCTTTGAAATCGAAGAAGTTACGGGAATTCCGGTCGGGCTCGCCATCCCGTCGCTTGGCTGGCTTGAAGTCCTTTGTTATCATTTGGCACGAGGATGGAAAACTCTGTTCGCCTACCAGTTCCTGTCGGTAGCAAAGCTAAAGTCGTCGTAGTCATGCCCGCGTACAACGCGGCGAAGACGCTTCGCATGACCTATACCGAGCTACCACACGACGTCGTCGACCTTGTCATCGTCGTCGACGATGGCTCAAAAGACGAAACGATTCGTATTGCACGAGAGCTTGGGCTCGAACTCTTCGTACACAACCGAAACTACGGCTATGGCGCAAACCAGAAGACCTGCTACCGCGAAGCTCTGCGTGCCGGTGCGGACATCATCGTGATGGTCCACCCTGATTACCAATACGATCCAACCCTTCTCCCTCAGATCATCAAACCGATTCAGGATGGCACAGCGGACGTCGTACTTGGCTCGCGTCTGCTCAACGGCGACCCCATGAGCGGAGGCATGCCATGGTGGAAATACATCTCGAACCGCTTCCTCACCGGGGCGGAGAACGCCGTCTTCGGCCTCACGCTCGCTGAATACCATACCGGCTATCGGGCCTATACCCGCGATGCTCTTGAATCGGTAAACGTCGAGATGAACTCCGACAACTTCATCTTCGACCAGGAAATCATGGCCCAGTTTGTCGAAGTCGGCTCCAAGGTCGCTGAAGTGCCTGTTCCGACCCGGTACTTCCCGCAAGCCTCCAGCGCCAGTTTCATTCAAAGCTCGATCTACGGTCTCTCAATCCTTTGGCTGCTCTTTCGTCTTTTGGTTCATCGTACCGGCTTGATGAAGCAGAAGCAGTTCATCTCCCTACAGCGCCGCTATTCGCGGGCAGCGGCAGCGACGCCTTAACCCATGCTTCGTGGACATCGTAGCTGGATCATAGACTTCCTGATCGTCTTTCTGTTGGCCGCCTTCCTGATACGGCCTCTGTGGAAATCCAAGTACACCGACAATTGGGGCTCGATTGAATCGACATTCATTGCCGATGCCCGTATGCTCAAAGACCATTGGCCCCGCCCTCTCTGGCAGCCATTCTGGTACGTTGGCACACGATTTGACTACGTGTATCCTCCAGCGCTTCGATACGGCACCGCAGCCCTGGCTAAATATTATCCGATGGACCCAGCCAAGGCCTACCATCTCTATGTCGCCTTCTTCTATTGCTTTGGCATCGCCGGCATTTACGTGCTCGCGCGTGCCGGTTTTCGACATCGCATTGCAGCACTCATTGCGGCTTTTGCCGGGGCGGTCGTTTCGCCGGGGTATCTTTTTGTGCCGGAAGTAGCCGTCGACGGGTTCCGGCTTGGTACGGCGAAATTGAATGCCCTCGTGCGCTATGGCGAAGGGCCGCACATGACGGCGCTAGCCTGGATTCCCTTCGCCCTTGTTTTTGCCTGGTGGAGTTTCCGCCACCGTTCCTATCCTTGGGCCATCGCCTCGGGATTGGCGAGTGCTTTTGTCGTAGCCAATAACTTCTACGGTGCCACAGCCCTGGCCATGTTTTTCCCGCTGCTGATCTGGGCTTTTTGGGTGACCGAACGCGATACCCGGATATTGCGCTTTGCACTGACGATCCCGCTCGTCGCCTATGGACTGAGCGCATTCTGGCTCACACCCACCTATCTGAAGATCACTTTGCGGAACATGAAATATGTTTCGTCGGGGGGGAATCTCTGGTCTGGTACCATTGGGCTGCTGGCTCTAGTAGCCTTTCTAACGATCACGGACCGCCGCTTCCGCCTTCAGCCCGCCCGCACCTGGCAGCTCTTCGTAATCGGGACCGCCTTTTTCTTCACCCTCAATACCGCAGGCAATCGCTGGTTCAACTTCAGGATCATTGGCGAGCCCACGCGGCTGATTCCAGAACTCGATATCGTCTTGATTTTCGCGATTCTAATGGGGTCTCTCTGGATGTGGCAGCGCGGCCGTTTGGCCCGGACCACTGTTCTTCTTTTCGGTATCTGTGTCGTTGCCGGCCACTATAATTACCTCAGGCGGCACCGGGCCATCTTCCCCGATGTGACCGACCACAAGCCCTCGCTCTACTACAAGATCCCCGACTGGATCGCCTCCAATTATCCCCAATCCCGCAGCTATGTAACCGGTGCGGTGCGCTTCTGGTTCAACACCTGGCACGACCTGAGTCAGCTTGGTGGCAGTTCAGAGCAGGGTCTGCAAAACCAGATCGTAATGCCATCGCAGTGGGAAATCGTTTTGGGTGAAGATCCGCAGCGCGCCATTGCCTGGATGCAAATTCTTGGCGTCGACCTGGTTGCTGTGCACGGACCGAAATCGGTTGAATGGTACAAAGACTTTCAATTCCCGAAGAAGTTCGACGGCTTGCTTAAGGTCGTCTACGACGATGGGGAGGACAACCGGATTTTCGAGATTCCACGCCACTACCGGTCTATAGCCCGGGTGGTCAATACCCAAGCCCTCGATGCACTGCCGGCTATCATCGACCAGTCTGATTTAGTGGGCCTTCAGCAGTATGTCGCTGTGCTTGAGAAGGGCCCAGAGGTGCCAACGCAAACGCACTGGATTGGCACCGACGAATTGCGCGTCAGCGCTGCCCCGGTTGCCGGACAAAGCCTGATCGTACAAACTACGTATGACGTCAACTGGAAAGCTGAATCCAATCTTGGCCCGGTCGCAGTAGAGAAGTACGACCGGCTCGGCTTCATCCGACTCGATCCACCGCCGGGCGTAAGCGAGATCCGGCTTAGCTTTAAGAAACCGCTCGAAAAGACTGTCGGCGAGATCATTTTTGTGCTGACTCTTCTTGGAATTGGATGGACGCTTTGGAGACACCGCGCAAGCACAAACTCTTCGCTTTCGGCCTGATAGGGCTGCTGGCGCTGAACCTTTATTTCTACGGCCCTTTGTTCAGTCCGCAGCAGCGACCCTACAAGGGGTCAATCGCCGCCGGCTATGCAGGTATTACCCGGTTTGTCTCTGAGCATCCTAATCCGTGGGGTTGGAATCCGCAGCAGTATGCCGGCCAGCCGACCCAGTTCTCCTATCCGCCGCTTCTCCCCTATGCCGCCTCAAGCCTGCACTGGCTGACAGGAATGGAGCCCTTCCATGCCTACCGGTCAGTTGTTGCCACCTTAGCTTGCCTGGGCCCCGTTTCTCTTGCCTTCGCGTTTTATTACTTTACCGGGAGTCTTTGGCTGAGTCTTCTGCTTGGTCTGGCCTACACCACGGCTTCACCGGTTTACGGTCTCTTCGAGAAGATCGATGCCGATCGCGGCCTTTATTACTTACCCTGGCGAGTGCTTGTTTTGATGAAGTACGGCGAAGGTCCGCACGTTTCCGGCTTGACGCTGCTGCCGCTGATCCTTGTGACCTTGCGTTGGGGATTGAGCCGGCGGGATTGGGCCTCACTGTTCGCAATGGCGATTGCACTGGCCGTCGCGCCACTGATCAACTGGCTTTGTGCTTTTGGTCTCACGATCACCGTGCTGATCATGATACTTTCGGACCCCAGCCGAATCGCACGGCTTATCCGAGCCGGTTTGCTCGGCTACACTTTGTCAAGCTTCTGGCTCACACCCGAATACGTCAAGACCACCCTATTCAATTGGCCGAAGGATTCCTACGGCTATCAGGTAGACCAGAATCACTGGCCCCTTTATGGAGGCATGGCTGCTACCTTGGGTCTGCTTGCCTGGCTTTTTCATCGCTATGGCGCTCCGTTCGTGGTTCGCTTCCATACCCTCGCAACCGTTACGTTTTTATGGATTGCCGGGGGCTTCTACCTCTACGGGATGGACACGATTCCGGAATCGCGCCGCTATGTTCTTGAGTTCGAGCTATTTCTCTTTCTCGCAATATTCAGTTGGATCTGGCTGGCACTTCGCTCCAGAGAGGCAATCGACAAGGCCTGCGCAGCTCTGGTGATTTTGGTGATGCTCTATTCCGGATCGGCGCAGGTGAGCAAGTCTCTTGCCAGAAGCTGGAACGATTGGGGCATTGTGGATCGAGAGCAAACCCTTGAATATCAGTTGGCCAAATGGCTCAATGATCAGCACCCGAAAGGGCGTGTGTTTGTCAGCGGCGGTCTGCGCTTTCGATTGAATGCCTGGTTCCCCCTGCAACAAGTTGGCGGAACCTTTGAGAGCGGTTTGCGGAATCGAATTGCCGCGGATTACTTCTATCAGGTTCGGACTGACGCCAACTCGAAGAGCGGCGAAGAAGTAGCCGATGCATTGCGGGAACTGTCCGCGATTGGCGCCGAGTATGCAGTGGTTCACGACGCCGGCTCTGAGGAATATTATCGGGACATCAAGACGCCTGCCAAGTTCCTTTCACTCGGCCCCGTAGTGTTTGCGCCTACCCAGTTTGACCGCATCCACAAGCTGCCATTTCGCTCTTATGCCCACCTTGTTTCGCCTGATGAATTTCCGGTGGATCAATTCAAGGAAGCGCTTCCGAGATTTGGAGCAGCGCTCGCTGACGAGTCAAGGCCCACCTTGGCGGTGACTGAAGTAAATCCAGGCCACTGGAGGATCGAGGGCCCGGTGCCTTCGGGGCGGCACATCAGCTTCGCGATGAATTGGGATCCAGGCTGGGAAGCCCGGCAGGACGGCCAGCCGATCGAGATCAATCGCACCAGGATAGGCTTGATTGACCTGGTGGCAAAGCCAAGTGAAAAGACTCAAATCGACCTCGTCTATTCCGGCACCTGGCAGCAGAAAGTTTTTGGTGTGGTGAGTCTGCTCGCCTGGGTTGTTAGCATAGGCCTATGCATTCGATCGAGGAGCTGGCGGGGCAGCACTTCGACGCCATTATCGTAGGAGGAGGCATCAATGGTGCCGGCCTTGCCCGCGATCTGGCGTTACGTGCCCACACAGCGGGTCACCCGCTGAGAATTCTCTTGCTTGAAAAGCGGTTCTGGGGCGCAGGTACCAGCGGCAAGAATTCACATCTGATTCACGGCGGTTTGAGATACCTCAAGTACTTCGACTTCCGCCTGGTTAGCGAGGCTCTGCGCGAACGAGCGCTACTGCTTGAAATGGCGCCCAACACCGTGCGTCCGCTGAAATTCGAATTGACCACCAATGGGATCTTCGACCAGCTTTTCTATGGCGCCGGAATCGTGCTGTATGATCTGCTTGCCGGCAAACACCGAATTGGCAAGAGCACCTATCTGGGCGAACACCTCGCTTATTGGGATGCTGCCAGCGACTCGGCCGCCCTCGTCATTGATAACGTTCGCGATGCCCGCCACTACGGGGCCACTTGTATTTCAGGCCGCAGCGTGAAGCGGCTCTCGGCGGACTCAGTCGAACTCGACAACGGCATCCGCGTTAAAGCAGGCTGCGTGATTGACGCCCGTGGCCCCTGGATGGGTGGCGAACAAATGCGTCTGGTCCGCGGCTCTCATATCGTCCTGCCCCGGCTCTACGAAGGCGATCATGCCATCGCTCATTTCAACTCCGATGGCCGCATCATCTTCTTTATCCCCTGGGGTGATCTTGAGCCGGTCACGTTGATTGGAACCACCGATGTCGACCACGCAGAAACACCAGACAAGGTGGAGATCGCCTGGAGTGAGAGCGAGTACCTGCGCAATATCGCCGAGCAACTTTTCCCTGCCAGTGCGCAGATGCCAACTGTTGGTTGCTTCAGTTCGCTCAGGCCTTTGCTGGCGGCTGTTGGCAAGAGCGCCAGCGCCACCAGCCGTGAACATCAGATTGGTTTTCGAGCCGATGGAGTTCTTGAAATCAAAGGTGGGAAATACACGACCTACCGCTCGATGGCGGAAGAGGCGGCGAATCTCGTCTGCACGAAAATCGCTCCCGACGACCTGCTCGCAACGATCTATCCAACCCGGACAACGTCTTTTGCCGTGCCTACAAAAAGACCAACTACAATCGAAGCCCGCATCGCCTGGGCCAAGAATGAAGAAGGCTGCCCCGACCTTGAGGCCTTCATGACCTGTTCGACCAACTGGGCCTGGCAGAAGCGCTGGACACTGGAATCTCTGGCTCCCATCGCTACTGCTTTTGGAGGGGGCGCCGAGGCCTTTCTCGAACTCCATTCCCCATGCGAGTAGCTGAGCGCTTCTGGATCATTCTTCGCCATGCCGCCGTCTCCACCTATGACAATGGGTTGATCGATATTGCCAAGGGAGCTGCATTTTCTTCACTGCTGAGTTTCTTTCCGGTCTTGACGACACTGGCAACCGTTCTAGTTCAGGCTAATGCCGAACGTGTTTCGCAAGCAATTGCGAAGTTTCTTTTTGAAGTGGTTCCTCCCGGCACCGAAGACCTGGTGCAGTATGCGTTCACTCTGCGGGGTGCCAGGCCAAACTGGCTCATCGTTGGTGCGGCGATTGTCTCGGTTTGGTCGGCCAGCGATGTCGTCGTCAGTCTGATGTCTGGTTTTCAGGCTGCCTACCGCGCCCCGAATACGCGAAGCTTCTGGCGTCAGCGCTGGGTTGCGATTCTGCTCGTGTTTTCCGCCATCCTGCCTGCGCTTGGAGCCTCTCTTCTGCTTGTTTTTGGTGAAAGGATTGAGGACCTTGTTCTCTTCTGGTTCAATCTACTAGCGCCGGGGAGTGTGCTCGCGGGCATGGTGGGCATCCTCAGCCGCATTGCTTCTAACGTCATCGCAATCGCCACATTGGTGATTGTGACAAGCTGGCTTTACCGCTTTGCTCCCAGCCTCCCCAAGCGCTGGAAGCGCGTCTGGCCGGGAGCCATACTGGCAACCGCACTCTGGAGCCTCGCCACCCTTGGCTTTGGTTGGTATGTTCGAAATATCGCCACTTACAACATCATGTATGGCAGTATCGGCGCGGCAATCGCCCTTTTGATCTGGATGTATATGATCAGCCTGATTGCGCTTTTTGGTTGCGCCTACAATGCCGAGACGGAGAAACTAAAGAAGGAGGGCATCATCGAATGAAGAGCAAGAAGCCAATAACGGTGATCATCGCCAAGGCCCCCAAGAAGCGGAACCATGCCGCGCGTGTCATAAACCAGAAGGCGCAAACCATAGAGGACGGGCCGCGCCGTCAAGGAACACGCAAGGCAAAAGACATCGCAGTCCTCAAGGATCAGGGAGTTATCTAACAAGCAATGGCATTCAAACTCGCGGGAGACTACCGCCCGCGTGGCGATCAGGAAAACGCCATCGCTGAGCTGGTGCGAGGCTTGGCTGAAAACGAAACCCACCAGACGCTGCTTGGCGTCACCGGCTCTGGCAAAACTTTCACGATGGCCAAGATCATCGAGGCGGTAAACCGTCCCGCCCTGATCATGGCCCACAACAAGACGCTGGCCGCACAGCTCTATCAGGAATTCAAACAATTCTTCCCGCAAAACGCGGTCGAATATTTCGTCAGCTACTACGATTACTACCAGCCGGAAGCCTATATTCCCAATAGCGATACCTACATCGAAAAGGAATCGACGGTCAACGATGAACTGGACAAGCTGCGTCTGGCCGCCACCCGGTCTCTGTTTGAGCGCCGTGACGTCATCATCATTTCGAGCGTGAGCTGTATCTACGGCCTGGGCTCGCCCGAAGCCTATTACGGCATGCTCCTGATGCTGGAAAAAGGGCAGCAGATCAAACGGGCCGACATCATCGCCAAGCTGGTTGAGATCCTCTACCAGCGTAACGATCACGATTTCTCGCGCGGCACATTTCGAGTTCGCGGAGACGTAATCGAGGTCTATCCCACCTATGATGACAATGCCTTTCGCATCGAAATGTGGGGAGACGAGATTGAGGGCCTCTCACAGATCGACCCGCTTCTCGGGACGATCAAGCAGACCTATCAGCGATTGCCGATCTATCCGAAAAGCCACTACGTACTGACGCCCGTCAACAAAGAGCAGGCGATTGTGACGATTGAGCAGGAGCTCGTTAGCTGGCATGCCGAACTCGAAAAACAAGGGCGGCTGATTGAGGCCCAGCGCATCTGGCAGCGAACGCAGTTTGATCTCGAAATGATCAAAACGATCGGTTTCTGCCACGGCATCGAAAACTACTCGCGCCACTTCACGGGGCGATTACCGGGAGAAGCTCCGCCAACGCTGCTCGATTACCTCCCCGCAGACGCAATCCTCTTTGTCGACGAATCACACCAGACGATGCCACAGATATCAGGAATGTGGGGCGGTGACCGTTCACGTAAAGAGAATCTGGTGAAGTACGGTTTCCGCATGCCGAGTGCGCTGGATAATAGGCCCCTCACATTCGAAGAATTCGAGAATCGAATTCATCAGGCGATCTTCGTTTCAGCAACTCCTGGGCCTTACGAGCTCACCAAGAGTGGCGGCGTAATCGTTGAGCAGGTAATCCGTCCCACCGGCCTGGTCGACCCTGAACTCGAGGTTCGCCCGATCAAAGGGCAGGTGGATGATCTGCTCAAGGAGATCCGCTTGCGGATTGATCGCAACGAGCGCGTCCTGATTACGACGCTCACGAAACGAATGTCAGAAGATCTGGCCGAGTATTACAAAGAAGCGGGCTTGAAGTGCGAGTATTTGCACTCAGAGATTACAACCCTCGACCGGGTAAAGATCCTCCGAAACCTCCGCAAGGGTGAGTTTGACGCGTTGATTGGCGTAAATCTTCTGCGCGAGGGGCTCGACCTGCCCGAAGTCTCACTCGTTGCGATTCTTGATGCCGACAAGGAAGGTTTTCTGCGCTCCACTGGAGCTCTGATTCAGACGATTGGCCGGGCGGCACGTCACTTGAATGGCCGGGCCATCCTATATGCCGACGTCATGACTGACTCAATGAAGCGCGCCATTGATGAAACTAATCGACGCCGGGAGATTCAGAAAGACTACAATGAGCGAAATGGCATAACTCCGCAGTCGATCATAAAACCGATCGACATGAACCTGGTTCATTTAGCCGAAGCGGATTATGTCACGATTCCGCTGGAAGAAGAGCAGCCGGATGAGGTGGATTTGTTGACGCGCGATCAACGGGAGAAGCATCTCGCCGAGATCGAGCGGAAGATGCGCGAAGCTGCCAAGAATTTCGAATTTGAAAAAGCTGCTCAACTGCGTGATCGACTCAAAGCATTGAGGAGCAAATTTTTAGATGCCCAAGGCACCGCGGACAGCGTTGATCGCTGAAGGGTCTATAACTCAATCCTGGGT
>CAZZGS010000118.1:0-9764 GCA_964653845.1 uncultured Bryobacter sp. | reverse complement strand
TCGTAGCGTAATGTTTCCTTCCCCTCAGGACACCAACTCAGAAACGGCGGGCTTCTCCAAAGCCTAAGTGATGCCGGCGCTCGGTTCGTTCATTGAGGCAAACTTCGATTTCGCGGGGGCTCTCCGGATCGGTCATCTGAGCAAAGGCCAAGCTGAAAATTGGTCCCGGCTCTAGAATTGTTCAACATTATAATTGCCGTTGTAACGACAAATGCAGCAGGCATTAAACAGCTGATAATTTATATCAAGTATTTATGTGAAAACGAATTTTCAGCAAAAATTTATGTCAAAGTCGATCTCCGTTATACCCTCGCTTTTCGTCATCCAACTAAATTTCAGCCACTAACCAATGCACTCTCTTTTGACAACTGAATAGTAATGCGTTTATTTAGTTAATCGTATGTGTTTTTCACATGTTTTGCACCAAAAGTTATGATCAATGATTATTTTGAAGTGCCCCCAAAAGAATTGAATTGCCCAACCCAGGTCTGTATCGTCTGCAGCAGAAAAGTTTAACGTGTCCAAAATCCCTGGCAGGGGAATGCATTATCAGGAGCAAGGGCTTGGACCATGGCAGAGAGTTATTGTTCCTTACAGCTCGATCCAGAAGCGGTCAGGTGAATTCGTAATCATCTAACAGATAAGGTCAGCAACGTCACAAAATCTGAGAATACAAGAAGTTATTTATTGCAACAGACGAAGAACACTTTGAGGAAGCTGATTGGCCTGCGCCAACATTGCCGTACCCGATTGGACTAGGATGTTCTGTTTTGCAAAATTGGTCGATTCCTCGGCCACGTTGACATCCTGGATACGCGAACTGGCCGCTGAGAGATTCTCTTTGCTGATGCTCAATCCTTCGGAAACGTAATTCAGGCGAGATTGGTAAGATCCCACCGTAGCGCGATCAGAGGAGAGTTGAACAATCGCCAACCTCACATTCGTAAGGGCGGCGGTCGCGCCGCCACTGGTGGCGACAGAGGCGCCGAGAGCTGCATTGTATGCACCGGTTCCTAAATTGACTCCACCCATCGAGAAAGTACTTCCTTCTGAATCCGTCGTTACATTCAGTGCGGTACTTGAAAATAAGGAAACACCGTTAAATTCTTTGCCGGCTGCTTCCGTGATATAACTAGCAAGCTGCGCAAATTCGTTTTGATAGAGCGCTCGATCAGGGTTTCCTTTGGTAACATCCTGAGAAAGTATGGAAAGTTCACTCATGCGATCCAACGCTTTCGCAATTTTTTTCATATACCCATCCTGAGTCTGGGTGAATGAAACAGCATTTCCCACGTTACTCTGCGCGGCATCAATGCGCTTGATTTGCGCGTCCAAACGGGAGGCTATGGCAACACCGGCGGCATCATCCGACGGATTAACAATTTTGGACCCAGAGCTAAGTCGAGCGAGAGATTTGCTCAGTTGCGCCTGGCTGGCCATGAGATTGTTGGCTCCCGCGAGGGCTGAAGTATTCGTGTTAATGACCATGGAAATTAACTGTATTAGTGTTTAAATAATGTATTATCCAGAATTAATTTGGCTTGAAATTGGCGACTTCGGTACGGAGGACACGCGCGAGTTGCGTTACCGCCGCACGGTTTGACGCCACTGCCTCTTGGTTGCTCTTTTGAATCTCGTCGTATACCTCCTGTCGGTGCACCGGCACTTCCTTCGGCGCCTCGATGCCAACTTTCACGACATCCCCATCGACCCGCAGTATCTTTACGACAATGCGGCCATCGATCACGATGCTTTCGTTTAGTTTCCGGGAAAGAATTAGCATGAGAGCAAAAAATGTTAAGAGGCGATGATCGGATGACGTACGGAGTAGTCCGCCGCATTGTTCAGAACCACTTGCTTGGCTATCTTGCTGAACCGGTTGATCACAATTGGCCCCTTCAAGTTGACCGTTGCCGGCCCGTGACTATGCAAGGTTACAATGTTGTAGAGCAGCACGCCTGATGAATCCTGAACCTCGATCGCCGCGAAGTCTGTCTCGCATATTTCGGGCTGATAATCTCCTCTGACGAGGAATGGGGAGATCACCAAGAAGGCCACATCGGGCTCACCGACACTCTGTAACCATAAAAACGGCTCCTCGGCCGGCCCCCCGATCAGTTCGTACTGTTTGACGTGCTCGAACCCAAAAATTCCAGAGGACATCCGAATTTGATCCGTGCGGGTCGGCTCCCCTGCGATTGCATCCACAACTTTCATTGAGACAAGTGTAGCAGTGATGATGCCAACACGTTTTTTGTCCCATTAACCCCTTAAATTGTTGCAAACGGAAGTTTTTGACCAGTCCCGCTGAATGAATTGACCCGAACCACGAACCGAGCGGCAATTCTTTCCCTTCACCCACACGGCAGATTTTAACGTCGAATCAAAAGTCCATTGGTCATTCCGACCCAGAAAAATGCCCCGTCTTAGACCATCAGACCGCCACCGCAGGTTGTTTTTCTCCAAAGGAATTTCGTAGGTTCCCTTCCTCTCTAGACCCCGAGGGCACCGGACCGGGTTTGCCCCGAG
The DNA here is from genome assembly GCA_964653845.1 of uncultured Bryobacter sp. Taxonomy (GTDB): domain Bacteria; phylum Acidobacteriota; class Terriglobia; order Bryobacterales; family Bryobacteraceae; genus Bryobacter. The sequence continues at coordinate 7,235 of CAZZGS010000118.1, read as the reverse complement.
CACTGATTCCTTAATTCGAAAACCGAGAGATTCCCTAGGATTACTAAACCATCAGGCCTGCCCACCGACTGGAATCATCCTGTCGAACCACTGAAATCCGATCATTTCTGCAACACTCGGTAATAATGCTTTGATCCTGGAATGATGGGTACCAAAATGGTTTCTTGACCCAAACTATTGGTAAATTCGTTCACGATCGACCAGTGTAGAAAATTAGTCGTTGCTTGAGCGACGTACCCGTTTCCGATCCGACCCGTATAAACAAACGTGAACATGTTGTTCGAAACGGCAGGGGTCCTTAGGAATATTTCGTTCGATCCAGAGAACAGTGCGGTGATCATCAGATTGCCTCGCACAACGACCGAGAGCGGAGTAATCAAGGAAGTGGCGTCCCTACACCAACCTAGAAACTCCTCGCCCACTTCAGGCACCGCTTCGATCAACACCTGAGTGTCGTTGGGGTAAACGGTCAAATTCGGCGAGTAATTGACGGACCCGCGTCCGATCGTCATCACCGTTAGGGAGGAATTATTCGCACCCAAAGGTGAGAATTGAGCGGAAAGCGTCGGGACCGAACTGGTTACCGCAAACCAAACTGGGTTAATGCTGTTGCTGATCACTCCACCCCACAGGGCAAAGAAATAGCCTGATTCCGGAATGGCCGTGGCCCGGATCACGCTGCCGCGTGCATAGGCAGGTAAATTTGGTTCCACTTGAATTCTGCCGGGCCCCCGATTGGTGATCGTCAAATGAGTACCAAAAACCGGGTTCACCACGAGTGACCGTATTAACTTAACACTTACTTGCGCGTTGGTGCCCTCAAGGTCACCGCCCCAACGCAGAAAGACCCAACCAGGTTTGGGTTGCGCTGAAAATTGAACCACCGTATCGCCTTGATAAACACCCCCAGGTGGATGGAGATCGACGCCACCATCCGGATCAGGCGGTACGTCAACTGTGTAGGCGGTAACTAGATGGATCTGAACCGGGTCAGAGAGCGCTTGAGTCCTTGTCAGATGCGTCGCGAGAGCGAGCACGGTGCTAGATTTATTCACCAACAACGGCTCGTGGTAGATTGCCGAGTTTGTGGTCGGCACAGTACCATCAAGAGTATAATAGATTTGCGTTTCTGGCAGGATCGGCAGGATTGCTATGGTAAGTTGGCCAACATTCGTAAAGCTTAATTTTGTTCCGCTGAGTCCTTGGACAGTAATCAATGGGGGGCCTAGGTGGAACGCGATCGGAATGGGTTCCGTTTGACTCGATACCAGAGCTTGATCGTAAGCGATTACTCGCAATCTAACGAATTGCGTCACGATAAAGGGTCCGGAGTACGGTGTTGAGGCAAAGGTTGGCGCCGAACCATCCAAAGTGTAAAAGATCGAGGTGTTAGGCTCTTCCTCACTAAGTGTGATCTCTGCTGAGGAATAATTGGTCAGATTAAATTCCGCACCTAAAACTCCGTTCACCTGCACGCGTGGAATGGGAAGACCGAAAACGTTCAGGAATACAGGGGCGCTCGTGACATTTCCATACAGGTTAGTCACCACCACGCTGTAGAGCCCCGACTGGAAATGCTGAAGGTAACTCAGCACCAGTGTGGAGTTCGTTGCGCCGGAAAGAATTTGCGTCTCACCGTAGCGCCATTGGTAGCTCAAGGGAGCTGTCCCCAAAGCTTTGGTCGAAAACGTCCAATGGTCACCCGGAGAGAGCGTCCTACCTTCGGGCTGCAACGCGAGAAGAGGAGAGGGTGCCAACCGAGCAATAAGGGCATCACCCGCCCCTTGACTCGAAACATTTATAGAGTCGAAGTTGACGATCCCCCCAAACCGCCCGGCAAGAAAGCAACTTTGTCGTTCATCGACTGCCAGCGCCTGACCATAGTCAAAATTGGTTCCTCCGAAGGATCGTACCCATTTGAGCTCACCTTCCCGGTTATAGTGAGCCAAAAACATGTCAAAACCACCGCCGCTCACCAGTTGATTGGTCGCGAACCACGTTGTTCCCACAAAATGTCCCAAAACAAATGCCTGCCCATCCTGCAAGGCGACTGCACGGGAGTCAATTCCTCCAGCGGCTCTTACCCACTCAAGGAGGCCGTTAGGATCATATCGAGCTGTAAAGGTTCGATTCCCTGTTCCCAGGAGATTCGTCATGCCGAAACTTGCTTCTCCGCGAAAGGTGCCGGTCACCACCACGCTTCCATCGGAATCGATCGCCAGGCCGTTGGCATAGTCCTGATCCAGTCCGCCAGCCGTCCGAGCCCAGAGTAGGCTGCCGGCCGGATCGAACTTGGCGACGAAGACGTCAGACTTACCTACGACAGGTAGACTCACTTCGCCGAAAATCGAGCCTTGGCCATGATAACCGCATACGATTGCATTCCCGTCAAAGTCCACTGCTAGACCGTACCCGGAATCACTGTTGGGACCACCGGCCGAATGTGCCCATAAGAACGCCCCATCGGCAGCGTACTTGGCCAGGAAGATATCGACTCCGCCGCGGTTTGTAAGAATGGTTCCGTCGAACTCTGCGCCTTCTTGGAAATGACCGGTGACAAAAACATTACCCGAGTTATCAGTGGCGATTCCGTAGGCACGGTCGTCACCGTCGCTGGCCATCGTTCGTACCCACATCAGATCCCCAACAGGGTTATATTTCGCCACGAATGCGTCGTTCCCGCCGACAGTTTCCACAGACAAAGCCCCAAAGACTGCACCGGCTTGTAAATAACCTGCAATCAATGTGTTCCCGAGCTTGTCAGCGGCCACCGCCAGCGCCGCATCCGAGTTGATGCCGCCGGCCGAGCGCACCCAAATGAGATTACCATTTTTGTCGTAAAGGCAGGTAAATACATCGAACAACCCAGTGGATTCAACGCTGCTTTCGTCACTGAAATAAGCGTTTCCCTGAAAATAACCGGCAACATGAATTTGCCCAAAAGGGTCCACTGCTACTCCATTTGCCTGATCGTCGTTCGGGCCTCCTCCGGATTGGGCAAAATGGAAATTAAAACCGCCGGGGTTATCACCCGCTAAAATCGCGATTCGGATCGTGAGGTACAGAACCCATGCCAAGGCACGCATCAAAACGGCTGAACGACACACACGCATGGGATAAAGAATTTCTGCGCCACCTCATTTCCTGGCAAGGACCTACCCAAACGAACCACCGAAATCAATCGAACTTCGGGTTGGGGATTTGATCTATCCACTGCGGTTCGCATATTGCGCTCCAAAGTCAGGTTATCTTGTTTCAGTTGCCAACAGTTGCATTAACCGTTCGTAAACAAATTAAAGCCGGGAAAGGGTCGATCTGAACTAGTCCATGCACGATGCTTTGAAAACCTAAGAACCACAAACATAACTAATTGACCAAGGGGATTTCTAAAGGCCACGCAACTTTAACGAAGGTAGTCGAGCAAGGAGAGTCGCATGATGCCAGCACTGCTTTGCAACGCTGCCTGGTAGGCTGTTTGTGTCTTATTGAGATCGACCAAGGTCTCGGCGAGATCCGCACTGGCTTCTTTAGAAACGCTTCTATCCAAAGAATAGAGACGGTTGGCGGCGAGGGATAGACCAGATTCAAGGCGTGACTGAATGGCTGCGTTTGTCCCAATCAGGAAAATTAGATTCTCCTCGTCCTGTCCCAGGGCGGTTCGATCAATCGTCTCAACACTTACCGTATCCCCTGCGTTTAAATGATTTTGAAAATCAATCAGGTGTGAAAACAAATCTGCGCCAGTTCGACTGTCAGTAATCAGGCCATGGCTACCAACTCCATTGGTATTTGCACCTGGAACCTGAGCGGAGATAAACGCACTTTTAGATACTTCCACAGCCGGAATATCACCGTTGCCCTGATACGCCACCTTGATGACACGTCCGCCATCGTCCCGGCTAATCACGAACGGGGGTTGATCACTGCGGGTTCCTCCGAATAGATAGTCACCATTGTGCCGTTCGTTGACCAGTTGGGTCGCCTGTTCAATCAACTGTCCGACTTCAATTCCGTAAATTTTCAAATCTTCTGGCGACCTAGTACCGTCAACCATCGTTGCGAGTTCCGAAACTCGATCAGAAATTGTTTTCAATCCACGCATCACACCATAAGAGGCTGCGGCCTTATCACTCAGCATTTCCATATTACTCTGAAATTGCATAAGGTTCGAGCTTTCAGCCTGCAGAAGTCGCACACGCTGCATTGCCGCTGGATCCTCCTCCCCAAATTCAATTCGCTGACCGGTGGCGGCTTGTGCCTGCAAACGATTTTGCCGCGCACTAAGTGTTCTAATCTGGTCCAAAAACTGATTGGATATAGAATTTGATGTAATACGCATATGTGATAATACTTGTTTACGAAACTGTTATCGTTTCATGTTAATAACTGTATCTATCATTTCTTCGACTGTACTAATTAACTTAGCCGATGCCTGGAAAGCTTTCTGGTATCGCATGAGGTCGCTCATCTCCTCATCAATGGAGACGCCACTGACCGCATCCCGCTGCTGAAACAACATCTTCTCCACTACGTGTTGATCAGCCGCCTTACCAATCACGGAGGCAAGCGCCTGATCGATTTGTGCCACGACGCCGCTGTAACTTTGCCGGATGCTAAGATCTCCAAGATTGGAGATTTGTTTGTCTCCGAGTTGAGCTAAAGAGAGGGCAATCTGATTGTCACCGGTGTTGCCATTGATTCCACTCAACTGTAAGCGGGAAGGGTCACCTACTAGCCCAGCATTCACCCTGATAGTCGCCGCGTCCGTCCCTTCAAAAAACGTCAACCCTGTACCACCTTTCGGAGCAAATCCGGAACCATGGACCTCATTAATCTCGGACACCAAAGTCGACGCTAGAGTGTTAATTTGATCCCGCACCGACTTGAGAACGCCGTCCCGTGCGTCGATTGTACCGTGCATATGACCGCCCGTTAATTTGAGGGGGGTGCCACCTGTAGCGGTTCGAACAAGAAATTGCTCTCCGCCCCCATCGTATGTCTGAAGGGTATCTAAAAGACGGTTCCCACCGACCAGGGAGCTGCCGTTAACGGAAATTGTCAGGCCGTTGCTGGGAGAATCCGCCACCTCGTACTTTACCAATCGAGAAAGTTCTTCCAGTTTCTCCTGGCGTAGGTCACGCAGCTCATTTGCGCTTCCGCCGGTCGATTTTTCTAAGTTTGAAATCTGGTTATTTAAGGCAGCAATGCCACCTAACAAACTGTTAGCCCCATCGACATCAAGTTCCAATGATTTATTAAGTGAGCTATTCAGAGATGAAAGACGCGCATTGATCTGGTTAAAATGATTGGCGAGATCTTCCGCTTTAGAAATAAGAATCTGGCGCTCAGTTAGAGAGCCTGGTGAATTTGAAATGCTCCTAAACGCTTCGAACAACCCTCCCAAATCGACGGAGAGTCCGCTTTTGGATCCCGTATCCCCATTTAAGTCAAGAAATTCTCCCAGACTGGCCTGAGCATATTTTAAAACACCTCGATGCGCCTCGAGCGAACTTCCGACACTTATTTCACTATTGATCTGCCGATCTACCAGCGCGTTGCGGATCTGCTCAATACCGACGATTTCAGCCCCGGTGCCCTGCGGTCCGTGAGGTCTATCGATGCTCGGACTCGACTGAATAGCAATCCGTTGTCGGGCATACGCCGGGTTGTTGACATTGGCTAGATTCTGACCCGCCACTTCGACACCAGTGCCCTGGACTTGAAGCGAGCGTGTTCCCAATTTTAATAATCCAAAAAGTCCACTCATAATCAACCTTTAGCTTCGTACGATAGAGGATAGGAATGGCTCAATTGAACAACCCCATTTCCTCCATAAGTCACCGGTTTAAAACCCGGAGTCATTGTTCCAATACATTGTCGCATAAGTTCCATGGCACGCGTTAATATTAGGTAATTTTGACGCCCACGCTGCTGCGCCCTTGAGAGCAACTGCTGGTTTTCTTCCACCAATGCCTGCAACAAGGGTGCATAGGTCTCTGGCAGAAATTGCACCAACGCCAGCATTCCACTGCTCTCCGGTTGCCCGGTCGCCCGAGCCAACTGACGCTGAGTTAGCTCCCGCGGCTCCCGCGCTCGTTTCAAAACGAGGGTCTGTTCATTAATTCGTACTACTGTGTCCATTACCCCATCCACGCGCCTCGACATGAGGTGCTCCTGCTGCTCCTCGAGCAAAGCGAGCATCTCGCCATATTCTTTGAGCTCGTTTTGCAGCTCCTTGACCAGTTGTTCAATCAGTTCATTCATGTTAATTCCTGCACTCTCTGGGGCAGCTCGCCATTCAACTGCGCTCTGAGTGATTGCGCCAAACCAAAGGCGCCGGACTTGGAGATACTATCAGCAAGTTGGGTTGTTACGAGATCCTGGTAAATTCCACTCGTCGCAGACTCTCCCGACATCTTCGCACCGAAGTGGGTTTTCTGGGCACTCTGCAGGATTTGCCGCAACAAGACTGCTTCGAACTGCCGACTGACTTCCCCCATCTTTTCCTGCTCGGAAAGCTGAGAATTGTGTATAAGTTTCTCCATCGGAATATCCGAGGCACTTATCGACCGCGATAGGGCATTCATTTTCATGTTATCGAGTGAGGAGTTCAGCCTGCAAAGCGCCGGCCTGTTTCATTGCTTGAAAAATAGCCATCATATCGCGGGGGGTAACCCCAAGGGTGTTGAGTGTTTGAGCAACCTTTTCCACCGTCGGCAACTCGGGCAACGCCACCATCTTCGCCTTATTCTCGGAAACGTCGGTGTCTGTATCTGGGGTTACAACCGTTTGGCCGCGGTTGCTGAACGCATTGGGTTGCGAAGCCGTCAAGGTAGACGCGATGTTAATTGTTATATTACCGTGCGATACAGCACAGTTCGAAATTTTAATTCGCGAGGTGGCAACAATGGTACCGGTGCGCTCATTGATGATAATGCGGGCAGGAACGTCTGGCATCACCTCAATCGCCCCAAGACGTGCGACGAAATCAACCGCGAGATCTTTTGCTCCTGGAGGCATTTCGATCCGCACAGTCATAGCATCAGCGGCATGGGCACTGTTTGGAAAAAGTTGATTAATCGCCGAACTAATACGAGCCGCGGAAGTGAAATTGGGCTCACGAAGCAGAAACTGCACGTGGTTGTCCTGAACGAAGTTGGCAGGAATCTCCCTCTCCACCAGGGCACCGCCAATAATCTGCGCGACCGTCGGATGGTTCTTGGTCACGGTCGCGC
>CAZZGS010000117.1:0-9851 GCA_964653845.1 uncultured Bryobacter sp. | reverse complement strand
GGGCAACAGCGCGATGTGAGGCCTTTCTATGAACGGGCGGATGTGTTTGCACTTCCCAGTTGGAGCGAGGGCTCGCCCAATGTGGTGCTGGAGGCGATGGCGGCTGGACTTCCAGTGCTAGCCACACGGGTGGGCGGGACACCAGACTTGGTGAGCGATGGCCAGACCGGATATCTGGTGGAGGCTGGAGACGAAGATGCTCTGGTGGAGCGGTTGCGGCAACTGATCCGGAATCGTGATTTGCGCGAGCGGATGGCAGCAGCGGGCAGGGAGAAAGTAAAGGAATTTTCTGTCCAACGGCATCGCGAGCAATTGCTGGGCGTTTACCGGAAGGCATATGGCAGAGATTTTGCCTGACCGCTGGCTACAATCGAGGACTTCAGTCCAGAGAATCCAGCCACTGTGGTAGCGGCTGGCAGAGGATACCCCAGTCATAGCGAGAACGCGCAAGGTTGAGAGCACTGGCGGCCAGGGTATTGGCAACGGCCGGATCCGATAGCAGGCGCGAGACCGCATCGATCCAGGCGGGAGTGGAATCGGCCGTAAGAAAATCCTCACCAGGCAGAGCGTCAATGCCTTCAATGCCAAGAGTGGAGGAGACAACCGGAACGCCGGCGGCAAAAGCTTCAAGGATTTTTAGCCGGGTACCACCGCCAGTAAAAAGCGGCACGATGGCCAGCCGCGCAGAGGCGTAAAAGGGTTCAACGAGGGGCACGGGGCCAATGAGTTCAATGCCGGGCAGAGTGCCCAGGCGGGTAATGGCAGGGGTGGGGTTGGAGCCCACAATCTGGAGCCGGGCCTGCGGATGGCGGGAGTGAATTGCAGGCCAGACTTCGCTTGTAAAATATAGCAGGCCGTTGATGTTAGGCGGGTAATCGAGCGAGCCGACAAAGAGGAGGTTTTGCGAGCCTTCGAGCGGGGCAGGCGTAAACGCGCAAGCATCGACTCCATTAGGCAGCACAGCAAGCCGAGCCGAGGGTGAAGTAGCTGAGATGGCTTCGATTTCGCGCTGGCTGCAGACCAGATGCAACGAGGAGGGGGCCGAGAGGATACGTTTTTCGAGACGGCTTAGGTCGCCTGCTGTTTTACGGGCATACCAGGCGTGAGCTGGAGTGGGGGCCTGGGAGGCATAACGGAACAGAAGCTCGCTTTCGATGTTGTGCCAATTCCAGATGCGGGGCAACGCGGGGACGAGGCGGTCGAGCTCGGGCAGATAGGCTGCCATGTGGATGCTTTCAAGCCAGATGCAATCAAAAGACTCGTTGGTCAACAGCTCGATGAGTGCTTGAGCCAGCGGTTCTGAGCGGTAATTAAGAATCGAAAGCGGAGTTCCGGAAACGATGCTGGAGATAATCTTAGTGAACGTATAGCGCGGCGGCCGCAGGAAGGACTGCACGGTGGCAAAATCCAGCGCAAGGGGCTGACCTGAAGTATGAAAAGCGAGGAGGTGTAGTGAAGCGTGTTTAGCCAGATGGCGGAGCATGTGAAACTCGCGGAGCTTTGCACCGGTGTTGGTGGGCAGGCAGGGACGGGGGGAAAGAACAAGAACGCGCATATTGGGCGACAAATGGGAATCCTTAGCTTACAACCAAACCGTCGGGAACCGTGGACATCAGCATGAATACGAAAGGTCTATCTCATTATCGCGGTAAAAACTCAATACTAATGAATACTCGTGAAATTTCAGCTGGCTTGGCCAGGGCTCGTGCTCCTACGCTATATGTTGCCGCAAAGGACGTGCAGCGCACTTGTATTCGCGGGAGTGCGTTGATTCTACGGTTCTTGCGAAAACTTGGCTACATGGCCGTCCTGTCAATTTCCACCTGACGGATACCCTCAGCATCCTTGTTCCTATTGCGCGGAACGAATATGACCAAATCGATCTGGACAACTATGAAGAGGATTTATTCACCGCGTTAGGGGCGGAGATCCAGCAGCTTCCGAACCCTGTAACTCTCATTGACATTGGTGCTGATATTGGGGTCTTCAGCCTGAAAATGTTGGCGCAGAGTGGGCCTCGATCCATTTCTTTGGTTGTCGCGTTCGAGCCGAATAGCGAAGGCTATCCGTGGCTGAAGTTCAATCTTTCGCGGCTGCCCAAAGGGATTCAGGGACGGGCTCATCCAATAGCCATCGCGGACTTCCATGGCCGTGGTCGGCTTGCCGCACCTGAAATACGCTTCTCCCCTGGGATGGAGATCAATCATACCCAGTTTTTCCTCGAACCGTCTCCAGATGGACCAATAGAAGTAACCACGATCGACGCCATGCAATTGTCGGACACCGAGAGTGTGGTGATCAAGATCGACGTGGAGGGCGGAGAAGCAGCTGTGCTTCGCGGAGCCGCGCACACCATCTCTGCAGTACCGAACGTGATCGTGGTTATCGAAGCCCATCCTGATGTCGTTCGCCGCACCGGCATTGATCCGGTGGAGTGCCTTCGATTTCTGTCTTCACTGCGGCCATTTCAATTTGTTGTCAGTGAGACGGGATCCACGCTCCAAACCGATCGGCCCATCTTTGATCAGATCAGCGCCGATCAAGTCTATAACGTGATTGCGCGATCCCAGAACGACCGGGAGATTCAAGTCCGATAAGACTTCCAAGCCACCTCATGAAACGTGATGCCGAATGGGCAGCTTTCGATTGTTACCAGTCACCCGACACCTATTGAAATAAATACTCAACCGGGCACAAATTTTGCCGAAAAGGACCAAAAGAAGGGCTGTGCACAAACGCGATGATTCTGATCTTATTCTTAGTTTCGGTAGGAGTGATGAAGCTGTTGGTGGATGGTATCAAAAAGAGCGAAACAAAGCTATCGATTCAGCCCGAGCCGAAGCAGGACAACAGTACGACGGATCTTCACGCGCTTTCGCAGGTGTTGCAGCAAGAGGCGGGCATGAAGGTGGAATTAGAGAACAAGCCTCGAACGGTGGAGCCTCGAACCGTTGAATCTGACAAAACTGCGCTTTACTAGATAAAGTGACAATGCAGGCTGGCGTAGCGGAGATGATCAGAGAGTTGTGCCCGTGGTTCGTTCTGGGTGGATTTACACTGCTGGCTTTCTATTTTTTGGTGGGATATCCTTTACTGTTGAAACTGTTACCGTCAAAAGGGTTACCGGTGCACAAGGATCCCAACCATGAACCCACGGTCAGTGTTTTACTTGCGGTACACAACGGTGAAGCTTTTATTGACGACAAGCTGAACAGCTTGCTAGGCCTCGATTATCCGGTCGCAAAACTGCAAATTCTGGTCTTGGGGGATGGCTGCAACGATGGCACTGCGGCGATAGTGGAAAAATATGCTGGGCGGGGAGTGCAGTATGTCGGATTGCAGCGCGGGGGTAAGGCTATGGCGCTCAATGCTGGCATGGAACAAGCACAAGGCGAAATCCTTTTCTTTACCGATGTAAGACAGAAGCTAGACCGGCGTGCACTCCGTGAGCTGGTAGCCAATTTTGCTGATCCGACGGTGGGTGCAGTCACCGGGGAGTTAAAGATTCTAAAGCGGGGAGGAGCCGCCGGGGAGCAGGAAGACATGGATCTCTACTGGCGCTATGAGTTGTGGGTCAGGAGGTGGCACTCGGCGGAGTATTCATTATTCAATACAACGGGTTGTCTGTATGCGATGCGCCGTCAATTGTGCAGTCGGCTGCGGCCGGATACCCTGATTGATGATGCTGAACTGCCCCTGCAGGCATACCGGGCGGGCTACCGGATCGTGTTCGACAACCAGAGCATTGCCTATGACTATCCGACACAAGCTGGCGGGGAGTGGCGGCGGCGGATGAGGACTCTGGGGGGGATGTGGCAGATCTTTGTCTGGCATCCGGAACTGTTATGGAAACCGCACCGAATGTGGCTGCACTTTGTCTCGCACAAATTGGGGCGGCTGTTGCTGCCTTGGATATTGTTGGGGATCATCCTCGCGACGGCTCTGCTGCCGCAGTGTGAGACAAAGTGGTTCTTGACCGCCAATGAGCTGGTACTGGTGGGGCTGGCGGTGTGCAGTAACATGTTGAGCCGTGTACCTGTGGTGGGACGGAGCGCCAGTTGGGCTCGTACATTTTTGATGATGAATCTGGCGGCGCTGTTTTCGCTAAAGGTCTTTTTTGTGAATCCTCAACAGATGTGGGGAACGACGAAAGTGGATCGTCAGGGCTAGCCCCAATACTGTTCACTTAGAACTTTTTCGTGCTGTTCAGTTTTAGGGCGGGAGGCCCCAGGAATGGCTCGCACGATTGCGTCCCCACCGGCCGGAGCCGGATCACTGACTACATCAGCCTTGGCGTGTCGTGGTCCATTACGTTATCGCTTTGGCTCTCTATATCCCTTCGTCCTATCGAGAAGTGCTGCGTTGTTTGCTGGAAGGCGTGCACCGGCTGCTGGATCCGTCGGTGAAGGTGAAGGTTGCGGGCAAGTCGGGCATTTCCCAGGCCCGCAGCCGACTGGGTGCCGAACCGCTCAAGAAGCTGTATGTTGGAAAATGGAACCCATGTGCTGTGGGTCGCGCGCATTGACCGCTACAGCGTCGATGAACTGACACTGGCTTAGGATGTGGAGAACCCGCCGCAATTCCATCCTGAAACCGGACCGGCAGTTGCCGGACGGCTCCTATCTCAGCCGTATCTGCTCCTCGACGTCGGACCGGTGAAAAGATCGAAACGCCATCGTAGTGAGGGTGATCGACTTGTGCGCCAAAGTCTTTCCCTGGGCCAAATTCCGGGCCACCAAAGGAGCCGTCAAGCTCAATCTGCTGCTCGATCATGACGGACTGCTACCGCATTTCGCCTTGATCACCAAAGGCACGACAGCCGATGTGAAGGTGGCGCGGACCATGCAATTTCCTAAAGGATCGATGCTGGTCTTTGACCGCGGCTACAACGACTACGATTGGTTTCTGTCGCTTACCGAACAGAAGGTCAATTTCGTGACCCGCCTGAAAGACAACGCATCCTGGGTCGTAGTGGAGACCCGGCCCGTTGCCGCCGAGAGCGACGTTCGACAAGACGAAATCATTGTTATGACCCAACACGCCGCCGAAGACAATCAGCGCTTCTTTCGCCGCGTGGTCTGGTGGGATGACAAGAGCCAACGCGAGTTCGTTTACTTAACCAATCATCTGGACCTGGGTGCCGAAATCGTCGCCGCCGTTTATCAAGCTCGCTGAAAAGTGGAAATCTTTTCCAAAAGCATCAAACATAACCTGCGAATCAAAACCTTTGTCGGTACTTCGGCCAACGCTCTCAAGATCCAAATTTGGACAGCACTCATTGCCCTGCTTCTGGTCCGCTTCCTCCAGTTGCGATCCAAAGTTCAATGGCACACCAGCCGATTCATCGCCTTGTTACTTAGGCAACTCTTTGTCTATCGCGATCTTTTCCGCTTCATCGATCATCCATTTGAAGGTCCGCTGATGATTCGCAAGGACTACATTCCAGATCAAAATACGCTATTTACCGATGAAGATATTGGAAAGTCGGGGGGGGGCTCAATTGATCTGGTGATTTCCAGGGCCGTGCTGGAACACATCCCCCCGCCGGTGATTCAGAACATATTTATCGAAAGCGAGCGACTGCTAAAGCCTGCAGGTATGGCGTGCCATGTGGTGGACAATTCCGACCATTGGCAGCACAACGACCGGGCCATTTCGCGCATCAACTTCCTGCGCTACCCAGACCGGGTCTTTCGATGGACACACATCAATTCCCTCGACTACCAGAACCGCCTGAGGCATTCGGAATACATCAAAATGCTTGAGAAGGCCAAGCTTTGCGTGATCGAATCCAAGGCCGATATTGACCCGCAGACGCTTGAAGACACCAAAACCGTTCCGCTGGATGAGCGTTTTCAAAAGTTCACCCCCGAAGATCTGGCTACGATGAATTCTTATCTGCTGGCACAGAAACAATCGTAAATGAGATTTTGAGTACGCAAACCCTGAAAGTCTGAGTTTTTGCGATGCCAGCCTTTCAGCAAGTGGATAAACTGGGCCGCGAACCAGCGCGATTGCCTCGGCCTGCTTCAGCCGGTACCGGGAGATCAACAGATCTCCATTGCTGTCCCGCAACACGTCTCCTGCCTTGGCCAACATCGCCTCACCTCACACAATTTCGGTTGCGCGAGGGGCCAAATTGCCATGAGTTTTGGGAAGAGGTTTACAGCATCTGTCTCGTTACTGCGATTACTGCGTTAAGGCCGGATTTCGCTTTTCTCTATAGTTTCAGGTGGTCAGGATAAACGCCATGGTCGCATATGTCCTTTATTTGCGAACGAGGTGTGTATGGCCAAGCTGAACGTCGCCGATTCGAACCCGGTCTCCCGCTCCACTATCCTATTCAGCGGCTCTCCATCTTATTTGCGTTGTCTTGGTCGATGATTCAATTCGACGCCCTCATCACTCGCGATCGCATTGGACAATGCGGCAACCAGCCAAGTGTCGTCGTGCTTCTATTGCCAGCGCCTGCGCGCATACAAAGCGCTTTCGGCGTCGGGTCGCTGCATGACGCTCAACCAATCCGGCAGCTCTTGTTTTCGCGATAGTTTGCGAGTCACAGGAGATCGATCTGCCTTGTCGAACAAGGCCACAAAGTCCCATAGATCCTGCCGCAAGCTCAAGTCCATTCCTTTGCTCGACAATGCGGCCGACAATTCAAGCATTGTCTCCTCCGGCTTGGCAATGATCAGATTCCTGCGACGCAACACTCGCACTGGCCCATGTATCTGCGCGAGCCTCGACTCCTTCAATACGCCATCAATTTCCAGCAGTGCGCGATCCGACATTTTTGGATTCGCCTGCACTTCCCTGGTCAGGGCTCGCGCCAACAGGTAGCGCGCCAACACTCGCCAGGGTGACTTGGGGTCCGCTGCAACCAGTCGAAACGCTCTAATAGCCTCTTCGGCTTGCCCTCGATAGAAGAACCTTGCTCCCAACTGATAAGCCCTATCCTGCCGCAACCAATCCGGTGCGCCGCTCGGCAGAGCTGGCAGGGCATCTCCATCGCTGCCATCGCAATTCGAGAACACGGCTTCCTGTCCCGTGAGCCAATTCTTGAAGAACGGTGAAGCCGCTCCAACTCTCTTCAACCGATCGCGAAGCGTGAAGCTGGCTACTCTAAAGGCATCCGCGGCACAATTTAACTCATACGCATAATTGTTCCGGTTCAATCTTTCCTTCTTTACCGTTCCGGCATTAGTCGTGGAGTAAGTAGTGCGCACCTTGCTCCATTCTTCGCCCCAGTCTGGCGCCGTCCTATCCCACGGATCCCGGCGTGTCAAATCCAAATAGTAGGAATTAGCCTGTGATTGCTCGCCCCTGTTCATGCCCACTCCAGTGAGATATCGATAGGCAATCACTTGATAGGAGGTCGCGAAGGAAGGTAGCAAAACACCCAGCTTGCCCCCCACATATTGGGTTCTCGGTACATCCGGGTGCCTCGCAAAAGAAGTTACAATCTCTGAGGCAGACCAGGGACAAGCCCACAGGTACAATTGACGGCCTGCACCGGCCAGAACTAACGCGACAACGATGCGAACAATAAAGGTGACCATGGCTTGGGGCTAAACCAATATCTTCGCGTGGTATCGAGTTTGGGTGCAAGTTTTTCGTCAGTGGAATATCCCAGGCTCTCCCGGCAGGCGGGCGTTGCAAACCCTTTCTCTCTTTCGAGCTGGCCAGCAAGATCTCTTCCCGCCTTCCCCATGCGAAAGAGCATCACCACATGTTCATCCACCGGCATCTTCACAAACCAGGGCTTCTCGCACCACCCCGCCAGCACTGTCATTGAAAGATGCAGCTTGTTCCCAAAAGTCTTTCGCAGGTCCCCAACCAATTCCTCATACAATGGCCGCAACTTCATTGGCACATCGAAATCAATCTGCAAGGCGCCACTCCCCCCATCCCCAATCAGCCGCAGACAAAGATTGAACAGCGCATTACGGTCCTTTGGCATATTTCGCCCTTCAATCCGCACCACCGGCATTCGGAACATTCCCTCTGGTGCCAGCATTGGAACTCCCCTGTACTGCACCCTCACTCCTGCTTCACTTATGAATGCCGTGGCAGCAAGATAGGCAACTCCAACGTCAGTCCTGCCAGCCAGAAACCGAAGGTCAGCCCGCTGCTCCCAAGCCCACAGCATCAATGCTGGAGGTTCGGCTGCAAGTCCAGAGCTAACGCAAGCCAGCAGGATGGATTTCGCCCAAAACCACTGCACGTTTCGCTCCTGTTGCACTAGGTAAATTCGAAGGCTTACCCAGTTTCGTAGCCGCCGCTAGAAACGCAAACGCCATCGCTTCTTTGGCGTCCGCCGGAATCCCAACGTCTGAAATCGAATGCACATAACTCCCCGGCATCAGCCCCTGCAACTCCGCCATCAACACCGGGTTGTGCACGCCCCCGCCAGACAACAGGCACTCATCTACCTTGAACTTCGGTGCAACAAACCGCTCAATCCCCTCAGCAATCGTCACTGCCGTGAAGGCCGTAGCGGTAGCGATCAAGTCCTCAATCGGCAATCCCGTCTTCATCATTTTCGCGATCAAGGCTTTCCCATACTGCTCGCGGCCAGCCGACTTCGGCGGCGCCTTCAGAAAATACTTATCCGCAGTCAACCGCTTCAACAGCGCCCGATTCAGCTTGCCCTTCTGCCCCAGCTTCCCGTCTTTGTCGTAACTCTGTCTGCCACCCGTCGCAATCACTGCCAACTGATCGATCACCATATTCCCTGGCCCCGTATCAAAGGCAAACACATCGGTCGACTTCGCTTTCTTCGGCAAGGCATGGACGTTGGCGATCCCGCCAATATTGATCGCCACGCGATTCACCTGATCGTTCGTCAAAGCCACCCAGTCAAAAAACGGCACCAACGGCGCGCCCTGTCCCCCAGCCGCAACATCGCGCGCACGAAAGTTCGTGATCGTCTCAATCCCCAAGCGCTCGGCGATCACTGCTCCCTCACCGATCTGAAAAGTACAACGCGGCCCCTCGTGATAGATCGTCTGCCCATGGCAACCCACCAACTCGATCTTCTTCACCCCAAGCGCCGCCACTGCCGCTGCATACAGCTCCCCCAGCTCATAATGTAGCCGCGCAATCTCACGCGTATGGCAATCGGCATTCGATACCGCGAGAATCCTCTTCCGTAATGCCGCTGAATACGGAGTACTCGCAAACGCAACCAACTCAAATGACGGCCATGCCACATCCACAATGGCAACATCGATCCCGTCCAGCGACGTCCCCGACATGATCCCTGCTACTCGCATTACTGCAACTCCTTCTGTAACTCCGCCAATATCTGCAAAGCCTCAATCGGCCGCAACTCATCCAGCTTCAGGCCACGAATCCGCGAAGCGATATTCCCGCCCACCGGCTCAAACAACTGGATCTGCATCGGCTCGGGCGCACGGTCAGCCGACGGCGGCGCTAGCTGCTGCTTTTCATGCAACGCAAGAATCTGGCGCGCCCGGTCAATCACCACATCCGGCAGCGCCGCCAGCCGCGCTACTTCGATACCAAAACTCTTGCCCGCAGCCCCCGGCTCCACCTTGCTTCACCGCAACATGCAAATTCCGCACGCCAGAAAGCGTCTCCTCCAGCACCGTCAGCTCATGATAGTGCGTCGCAAACAATGTCTTCGCGCCCACCCTCTGGTGCAGATACTCCACCACGCTCCAAGCCAATGCGAGGCCGTCGTAAGTGGAAGTTCCGCGTCCAATTTCATCCAGCACAACGAGGCTCCGGTCCGTCGCAGTGTTCAAGATCAGCGCCGTCTCGGTCATCTCCACCATAAACGTCGAACGCCCACGCGCCACATTATCGGATGCCCCAATGCGTGTAAACAC
>CAZZGS010000116.1:0-9872 GCA_964653845.1 uncultured Bryobacter sp. | reverse complement strand
TAAAATCAAAGTTATGCTTTCCACTCTAAATCCACCCAAGCGACTTCTCTATGGACCTGGACCGTCCATGGTCGAGCCGCGCGTGTATGACGCCATGTCAAAACCCATCGTCGGTCACCTCGACCCTTTCTTCTTCGAGGTCACGCAAGCAGTAAAGACGGGGCTCAACGCATGCTTTGGGACTGCAAATGAATTCACGGTGGCAATGTCCGCTACCGGTTCGGGTGGGATGGAAACGGCAGTTGCAAACTTCGTCGAACCCGGCTCGAAGTTCCTCATCTTCGCCAGTGGCTACTTCTGTGATCGCTTGACCGAAATGGGCAAGCGTCAAGAGGCGACCGTCATCCGCATTGAAAAGCCTTGGGGCGAAACCTGGACCCCCGAGGAAGTCCGTGAAGCAATCCTTCGCGAAAAGCCCAATACCGTAGCTTACGTTGCCGCCGAAACCTCAACCGGCTGCTGGACCGATGGCAAGGCCATCTGCGATGCAGCACATGAAGTCGGCGCGCTCGTCATCGCCGATTGCGTTACCGCTCTTGGCTCGATGCCAATCGATTTTGACAAAACCGGAATCGACATCGCCTATAGCTGCTCACAGAAGGGAATGGCATGCCCTCCTGGCCTGTCTCCTTTCACTGTCAGCCCCCGCGCTCTCAAGTGGTTGACCGAAGAACGCAAGAGCGTGATCCCCACCTGGTATTTCGACATCAAGCTCTTGAGCGAATACTTTGGTGGAGCCAAGCGCTATCACCACACCGCACCGATCACGGCTTTCTACGCACTGCACGAAGGTCTCTCTGTGATTGCGGATGAAGGTCTTGAGAACCGCTTCGCCCGCCACCGCAAGAACCGCAACGCCTTTATTGCCGGCATCGAAGCGATGGGGATGGAGATGCACGTAGCCGACGGCCATCGTCTCTGGAACCTGATGACCCCAAAGGTCCCGGCAGGCATCAGCGACATGGGAGTGCGCAAGCACCTGATGGACAACTACGGCATTGAGATCCTAGGCGGCTTCGGCGAGCTGGCCGGAAAGGTCTTCCGTATCGGCCTGATGGGAGTTCTGGCAACCGAGAAGGACACTCTGTACCTGCTCGAGAAGTTCGAAGAGGCACTGCGCGCTCAAGGCTTCGAACCCAAGGCCAGCGCCCTCCCGGCAGCCAAAGGGCAGTACTAACTACCAACGGATCTGGTCGGGGAAGAACTCCGCGATCAGATCCAAATAATACGGCTTCACCAGCTTTTCATCGGGCTTGGCGTGGCCTTTAGAATAGAGATCATAGGGGTTGAACTTCTTCACCCACTCAAGCATCGTACGGTCCTTGTCATTCAGCAGATGATCGTAGCCACCTTCACGGTGGATCGGGTAGCAGGAGTGATAGCGGACGATGTAGTGCGCTTCCTCAGGCAGATAGTCCTTGATCACGTGATACAGATACTCATCGTGACCGTAGCTGAGGTTCACCTTGTCGAGCCCGCAGCCGGGTTCATAGACTCCACACTCGGTCTGATACTCAGGGATTGAAGTGTCGGGGTTCCAGGCGAAGTAGTCATGGAAGACGATCGATTTGTCCCAGGCACAGGCGGTCGGGAAAGTGTCGCCTACGACGGCCCACTGTGGCTCCCCGTAGCTGCAAAGCACCTTGCCACAGTCGTGGATCAAGCCGGTCAATTGCATCCAGCGGGGATGTCCGTCGGCACGGATCGCTTCAGCCGTCTGCAGGTTGTGTTCAATCTGCGTGAGGTCGGTGTCGGGATCTGAATCGTCAACGAGCGTGTTGAGGAATTCCATCATCTCCCAAATGCCCTGCTTGCTCTGGTTTAGCGATTCATACTGAGCGCGCTTGGATTTAGCAAAAGCATGAGTCTGGTGGCGGTGGTTCAGCATGTAGAAGTCTTTAACGCCTTGCGGCGAAGACTCGTTGAAGACCCGGAAGTCTTCCTGCTTGCGACCTTCCTGGTAGCGTGAACGAACGTGGTCGTCCCATTGATCGATGTTGTCGAGCGGACCTGCGGAATTCATTACCTTTATTCTAGATCGACCAGCGCCAGATATTTGCGCCTACGGTAAAGCCGGCACCTACAGTTACAAAAAGAACGTAGTCGCCATTCTTGAGCTTGCCCTGCTCCACCGCATCGCGCGTTGCCAAGGGGATGGTGGCGGCAGTGGTGTTGCCGTATCTGTCGATGTTGATGATGACGCGATCTTCGCCCAGACCAAGGCGCTCTGCCGTGGCCCTGATGATGCGCATGTTCGCCTGATGAGGGATCAGCACCTTGATGTCGGAAGGTTGCAGACCAGCCTTGCGAATCACCGCCAGCGACGCCTCTTCCATCTTGCGGACTGCGTACTTGAAGACAGCCTGGCCTTCCTGCTTCACAAAATGCAGCCGATGATCTACAGTCTCATGCGAGGAAGGCATGCGGCTACCGCCAGCGGGCATCTTCAGAGCTTCCCCGCCCGAGCCATCGATTTCGTTGTGGAAGGCGACATAGCCATCGCCTTCTTCGAGTAGAAAGGCACCAGCGCCATCGCCGAACAGAATACAGGTGGCCCGATCCGTATAGTCGATGATGCGCGACATTGTATCGGCACCAATGACGAGCACGCGCTTGTGAGTGCCCCCACGGATCAGATTGGCCCCAACGGTCAGCCCATAGACGAAGGACGAACAGGCGGCGCTGATGTCAAAGCCCCAGGCACCATGCGCACCGAGACGATTCTGGACGAGGCAAGCCGTCGAGGGAAAGAACATGTCTGGAGTTACCGTCGAGACGAGAATCGCATCAAGGTCGCCCGGATCCATTCCGCGCTGGGCAAGGCAGATTTTGGCAGCCTCAAAGGCGAGATCAGAGGTAGCGACATCGGGGGCGGCAATATGCCGGGTGTGGATGCCAGTGCGGGAAAGGATCCACTCGTCATTCGTATCGACCAGCTTTTCGAGGTCTTGGTTGGTGAGCACGTCCGGCGGTACGTAGCAGCCGAACGCTGAGATCTTGGCGTTGATCAAGGCAGTGTCTCCTGATATGGTAGCCTGATCGTCGGATGGCGTATCAAAGTGCGATTCTTTTTGAGTCAATCGAGGAGATTTACGGAAGGGTTTTCAAGGATTTGCGGCCGACTCTCGCTACTCCTGGGATCCAGGTACGCTACTACCGTTTCACCAATCTGACCAGCAACATCAGGCTCATTCAGGGCCAACTGCTTGTCAAAATCTCAGACCTGCTCGACGATGCTCCAGCCCACGTGCAGGAATCGCTGGCCTACATCCTTTTGTCGAAGCTCTTTCGGCAGCGCCCTCCGAAACCAATGATGGACAGCTACCGTCTGTACCTTTCGAGGCAGGACGTCCGAGGCCGCTTAAACGAGGTGAGGCAGAAGCGCGGCAAGAAATTGCTGGCTCCGCCGGGGGGAAACCACTTCGATCTCGACTCCATGTTTGAGGCGATCAACAGTCGCTATTTTGGCTCGACGATGGTCAAACCCAAGCTCGGATGGAGTATGCAAGAAAGCCGCACAATTCTTGGACACTACGACGCTTCCCATCACGCGATCGCCATTTCGCGACGCCTGGACCGGGCAGAGATTCCAGCCCATGTGGTCGAATACGTGCTGTATCACGAGATGCTCCATATCAAGCATCCGATTGAGCATAAGGGTTCCAGTCGAAAAATCCATACACGTGCGTTTCAGCAGGAGGAGAAGCTATTTGTGAAGTATCTCGAGGCCAAGGCTTATTTGAAAAAGGGCTTGCGATGACCAGACGATCCATCTTCCCGATGCCGTTGGCGCTTTGGGGCCAAACCGATGGACTGCAGTATTCGCTCTCGAAGTACGTGACCGCCGATGGCAAAGTGAAGTACGCTGCGCTCAAAGCCGACCTTGGCGCTCTGGACAAGTACGTCGAAACACTGAAGACCTTCGACGCGGACAAGCTCCCGAGCCGGGAGGCCAAGCTTGCCCACTGGATTAACGTCTACAACGCGCTCATCCTCTGGAGCTTTGCCAAGGACTACCCGCAGGAGAAAGATCGGTTAAGGAATCCACTGCGCAGGGCTGCCTACTTTTACCGGCGCAAGTTCCGGGTGGGCGGGCTAGACCGCAGCCTGGCCGATATTGAGGACAATTCCCTTCGGAAGGCTTTCAAAGAACCGAGAATTCATTTTGCGATCGTGTGCGCGAGTACAAGTTGCCCCTATCTTTCCCAAAAAGTCTATACTGCCGGCGATGTGATGGTGCGGATGGAAGAAGATGCCAGGCGTTTCTTAACGGCTGAACGAAACGTCAAAGTGGATGCGGCGAAGAAGACCGTTACGGTAGCTGAGATCTTCAAATGGTTCCAGGCGGATTTTGGGGGCAGCGAGAAGGCCGTCCTGCAGTTTTTGGGCCGCTACCTAAAGACAGCCCGGCTGGATGAGCCGGGCTGGAAACTTAAGTATTTTGACTACAACTGGTCGATTAACGACCAATTTTAGGCATTTGCCGTGCTGGCTGAGGGTCGGCGAAGAAGCGGACCTTCGAGCTGTTCGAGCATGATTACCAGGGGTTGGACGTCAACGGCGGCCCATCCGAAGCGGAAGAGCAAAAGCTGCAATTCGACCCGAATCAACTGCATTTGAAAGCTCGACTTGACTCGATTCAAGCTAACCACCAAATCGGCCTGGTCGTGAGAAGCTGCCAACATCAAGTAACGCATTTTGAATTCAATCCGGTTGAAATCCAGACGCATGTCGTTGAGATAGGAGCGGAAAGCCGCAATTCTCGATGCGCGAAATCGCGAGAATTCGGGAGAGCCGACCCCAGCAAGGGATCTGGACTCTTCGAATTCACGCGGATCGAGAATCCGGGTCATGGGGCGGTAATAATCGGCAAATGATTCCCGGTCGCTGCCCGTGCCATCGCAAGGGGAGTTTTCTTCCAGCAAGGCGACAGCGCGCCGCCGGGAATAGAGCGAGAGTGTGAAAAACAAGCCCAAAAAAGCTAGGGCACAAAGGACGGACAATGCAATTGGGGTACTCATAATAGTACAGATACCAACAGCTTAATCTTGTTCGGTGACAATTGCAATGAATAAAATTAGGATTAGCGCTTAATTCAAGGAGTGATTTAACGTATCCCTCTAGGACTAGTGCCTGAGCGGGCAAGCGTACGGTTCAATTCCTCGAGTCTCGATATCAGAACTGCCGCTTCTGCGGGATCCAAGGGGCCTTTGGGTGTATTCAGGGTATGGTCATCGCTGGCTCGTATTCTTGCCAGCCAGAGGATGAAAACAATAAGCGTTCCGCCGAGCCCAATGTAATTCGCAAATTCTTTTTGCACAAGAAAATCCCCCAACTTGATAGCAAACCGGGACAGCGTGATCAAGAGAAAGAATGCTCCCATCAGAAAGCAATGATTGAGAAGGTTGCGAGTCAGCGGGACGGGCATCCAAGCCAGAAAGGCGAGGAAGAGGAGGATAAAGAGCGTAAAACCAAGTGCTACCGACTCCTGATAGCGTAATGCTGGCAGCAGGAGCGAGGTCTTCTTTTGTGTTGGGAGACTATTGAGGTATACAAACCAGGCGCCACCGACCAAAATCAACACAACCCAGAAGGCCGTTAGGATTTTACGCGACGCAGCTTTGATGGCAGGAAAAGGCTCAAGAGCTTTTGAACTAAGCTCAAGAATCACTAAAAATTCAAATATAGAAGACGCGTATGTCCATGAAATGAAACAATACCCGTACAAATTCTTGTTAGTGGAGAAGTTTGCAAAGAGGGCGAGAAAGATGCTGAAGGAAGCGGAGAGAGAAACGTAAATTGCGAAAAATTTCAAGGCCGGGAAGAGAGACCCACGAAATATCCGGATTGCAATCCAGCCCTGCAAAAGAATGGAGAGCCACCACAGTATGCTTATTTCGAGGGACTGGGTCATAAGAGATTAGGGGATATCAATTATTGCGGATATCCCCTGAGAGTAGCACATAAAATCTGCCGGAATTGACCTAGCGGTCGGTGTTGATATCGCAGGGAAGGCAGTCTGGAATCGGGTCAATCTGGACTGAGGCATCGCAAGGCAGGCAGTCTGGAATCGGGTCAATGGACTTGGAAGTCAGGGGAGCAGCAAACATCGCGGTGGCGAAGAGGACAATGGCAAAAAATTTCTTGAACATGAAACAATTTCTCCTAATTTGGGTCTAAAGCTCTAGTGGAAACAGGTTCCCTTTAAGTAGCTACAGGACGTATAGTCCCGACACGATTAGCCTACAAGCCTGAGAGGGGTATAAGGGTTTTACCTTAGACATTTTCCTGTTTCAGAACAGGAATTTGAAATTCTCTATCTCCTACAGGACTGGTATATCTAGTAGGTATGAGCGAAACGATACAGGGTTCGGGCAGGAGCTGGCAAAGAAGCGCCTCAGAGGACCTGTGGGACCGAACATTAAGCCAAATTGCGACAAAGATGGGGAGAATGGCTTATTTGGCGAGGCTCAAGAACCCCGAAACAGACAAGTACGAACATCACGGCCTGGCAGCGGTTTTTGGGGAAGATTCTGCCGAGGACGCACTGCGAAGGTCTCATTCGGAAGTTCTGGAAGAGATGTTGAATATGAGCATCCTCGACCAGAAGGATGATGTGAGCAAATATCTGGAGGGATTACCGCAATCTGCGCGTAGGTTGCTGGCAAATTGGGAGAAAACCAAAGGCTACGAAGCGCTATTGCCGCCCTCAACCAGCGCCGCGCAAAAGGAGCTGTTTCACGGGAATCTGGGGCTAATTATTAAGCATCTGAAGGCCGAACTCGCCGGCGGCGAGCAGAATCCAGACTCATAGCTACACCAACTACTTGCCCGAGCACCTCAATTTCATTGGGATAGAGGAAGATCTTTGGGGGCTCAGAAGAGCTGGGATGGCTCATCACAACCAGACGATCACGGTCGAGATGGCACCAGCCGCAGAGGTAGCCGTCGCGGTGCTCAAGGAAATAGATGGGCCGCTCCCACTCATCATTCCAGCCGGAATTGGCAATCTTTGTAGTTTCGTTAATTACGAGCAGAGAGCCTGGGTGCAGGATCGGAAACATCGACCAGTCTTCAGACCCAATTACGGCATAACGTTTGCGTTTGGTATCGAGATTTTTGAGCATGTGCAAGGGCAAGGCACCCCAGCGAGTGATGACTCGACTCAGAAATGTAGTTTTGGTCAGGTCCACGCCAGGGTCGAGGCTTAGTGGCGCTTGGACTTCACCGAAGCCATTAGGCGAGAATTGGATGGTGTGGGTTTGTTCAAGCTCGTGCAGTTGAGCGTCGGCGGACTGTTCGTCCAGATCAATTCCGTACCAGGACAGGAGTTCGCGAAAATCCAGCCGGTAAATCGTGGAAAGTGAGTAAAGACGGAAGACAGAGGGCACAACGGATTTATTCTCGATTTCGCTCAGGCGGCTGAGGCCAATCGAGTATTCTTCGTTCGAGTGCCGGTCGGCGATTTTCTGACTAGCCACTTCGACTTCACGGAATTTCAATCCGAGCCGTTCGCGAGCTTTGCGCAGCCTTTGGCCTGCTTCGTCAGTGTGAATTACGGTCTTACCGGGTGCGGATACACCCGCCATGTGCAAAACTTCCAAGAGATTTTCATTTAGATTATAGGTCAGAATGAAGCAGAGAGAAGCGACTTTTTGACAAGACCTGTTCTGGAAATGGAACAGAAGGAATAAAACAAAGGGAAAAGCGGTAATGAAGCGACGAATTATTGTTGGGATGAGCGGTGCATCGGGCAGCATCTACGGATTGCGGCTTCTCGAGAAGTTAGGGAAGCGGGAAGAAGTAGAGACGCATCTGATTTTGACGCGTAGCGCAGAGCGGACCATGCACCTCGAAACAGGCAAATTGGCGGCGGCAGCAAAGGAATTGGCCGATTTCTACTATCCTGTTGAGGATATCGGCTGCAAATTGGCGAGCGGGAGCTTTCCAGTAGAGGCAATGGTGGTGGCGCCGTGCTCGATTCACACCATGTCGGCTATTGCGGCGGGCATTTCGTCGAATCTGATGGTGAGAGCGGCAGATGTGACGCTGAAAGAGAGGCGGAAGCTTATTTTGATGGTTCGAGAGACGCCTTTACACCTTGGACATTTGCGGACAATGGTGAATCTGGCGGAGATGGGAGCGATTCTGGCCCCACCAGTTGCGGCCTTTTATACAAATCCGGTTACGGTTCTTGATATTGTGGATCATTCGGTGGATCGTGTCCTCGACCTGCTCGGTTTGCCGGCTGAGGATGCCAAACGATGGGAACCATAGGCGCTATGAAACAAAACAAGGAATTTGTCAGAGCAGGATTTCAAGGAGAGCGTGGAGCTTTCAGTGAGATCGCAGTGAGGCAGCTACTGGGGAGCGAGAGCGACCCGATTCCTCACGAATGGTTTGATGGCGTATTTGCAGCGCTGATCGACAAGAAGATTGATGCAGCGGTGATTCCGATGGAAAACACTCTGCACGGGAGCGTGATCGAGAATTTCGACCACCTGCTGAATCACGATGTCGAAGTGGTTGGCGAAACCAGCGTCCGGATTGTTCACAATCTGATCGCTCTGCCTGGGGTTGCCTTCAAGGACATCAAGGAAGTGTATTCACATCCGGTTGCGCTCAACCAGTGCCTGAACTTCTTGCGGCAAAATCCTCAGATTGAGAAGAAGACGTTTTATGACACGGCCGGCAGTGTGAAGATGCTGGCAGAGACCAAGCGGCGGGATGCGGCGGCGATTGCCTCAAATTTGTCGGCCGATATATACGGTGCGCGGATTCTGAAACGCGGCATCGAAGACGACCGGGCGAACTTCACACGGTTCTTTCTGTTGCAGCGTAAGGGTGGGACGGTAAAGGGCAAGATGCCGGTGTCGAAGAAGGTGTCGATTGTCTTTTCGACCAAGAATGAGCCAGGGAGTTTGTTCCGTTCGCTGGCTGCGCTGGCGTTGCGGGATATCAGCCTGAACAAGATTGAGAGCCGGCCGCTGAAAGGCAAGCCGTGGGAATACTTGTTCTATGTCGACTTTGAAGGGTCGCTCAAGGATGTCAAAGTGCAGAATGCAATTCGGCACCTGGAAGAGGTTGCCGATTTTCTAAAGGTGCTGGGCGGTTACTGACGGCCGCCGGCGGGGCGGGTGGTGCCGCTGAGCTTGACGATGTCGGGGTCTCCGCTAGCTGGGATGGCGATCTCCATGAAGCCCACGTTCATTTCTTCCCAACTTTGGTCTCCCCAGGTGATGGTCTTAGAGGGGTCGGGGTTAAAGCGGTTGTTGGTCGAGTTGTCGAACCAGGCCGTGCAGGAGATGACTGTGCCTTTCTTGAGGGGGAGCGGCTCCTTCAGGAAGTAGGTGGTCTGCCAGTTGAAGTCGTATGCGGGGACATTGATTAGAGTGGTTCGTGGTTCTTCGAGTTCGATCTTGTAGGCTTTGCCTCGGAGGTGCATGTGAGGCTGGAGGCTGACAAGTTTGGCGTCGTCGAGCAGGGTGGCTGTGACGTTTGACCTGTAGTTCGATTCCCCGGGCGGGATCTCAAGCTTGGAGTCGGCAGGGGAGATGGTGAGGACACGTTCGCGGGGTGCAGTTTTGGCGAAATAGATTCCAAGTTCGGAAGAATCGACGGCGGCTTTGCCGTTGGCGGTGTAGTGAATTTCAAAAACCATATCGGAACCGGCCTTGATCAGCTTGGCGCGGCCGTCGCCCCAGGTCTGCGGGATATAGCCGGGTTCATAGCCTAGGAGGAGTTCGCGACGGTCAATTTCGCGTTCGTCGGTGCGGCGGGCGGCGCGTTCGTCTTTGGAGGCGACGTACATTTTGCCGACGGGAGCGTCTTTGACATAACTGGAGCCTTGGGGCCTTACGAAGGCGTTGATG
>CAZZGS010000115.1:0-9900 GCA_964653845.1 uncultured Bryobacter sp. | reverse complement strand
GAGCTCTTACTTCGTCCAGCGTCACATCCGGTGCATAACGAATCCCACCCTTGGCCGGGCCCCGCGCAATCGAATGCTGCACACGATAACCGGTGAACACTTCAATACGCCCGTCGTCGAGCTCTACTGGGATATAAATCGTTACTTCCCGCGTCGGAGTGCGAAGAATCTTACCAATTCCTTCGTCCAAGTTCAGTGCTTCGGCGGCGAGGTCGAAACGTGCTTCCGCCGCCTCTAGCGGGTTCAGTTCGTCATGATGAGCGGACATTATGCGATCCTTTTCACTTAACAGTATGGCAGCAAGCTTGTTCTCTCACACTCGACGTGGCTTCCTTTTGAGCGCCCTCAAAAAGCCGCTCTCCATTGGCGGAATCCGTTTCAACGTCGAGCAGAATGGCGGCTCAAAACGCCGCTTCCTCCACATCCACGGAAACGAGACTACCGCCCGCGATGTTCTCAAAGAACACGCTAAATTCCATAAAGGCCTTTACTACTTCGTGGCGAGCGAGAAACGAAACGTTCCCGTTGGCGATTGCCTTATCGACCCCAACCGGATGTTTACCGATGCCGGCGCTCGCAAGAGTCTCGAGCGCTGGAACAAAAGCAAAGCTTCGGCCCAAATTGACGCGGCTCTCGCCCTACTATCCAAAGATCGCGACGCTTTCGTCAAGGCAATCACCCCGCCCAAAGGTGGCATCCTCATCGCCATGCACAACAACTCAGAAGGCTACAGCATCAAGGACGAACTCGCCATCTCCGACAAAGTCCACATGCCCGAAGAAGGCAATCCCCGCGATTTCATGCTCGTCACAAGCGAAAAAGATTTCGAAATCATAGCCAGGAGCCCTTTCAATGTCTGCCTCCAGAAGTCCGTACGCACCGACGATGGCAGCTTCTCGGTACTAGCCAATTCTCGAGCGATTCGATACGTAAATATCGAAGCCGCGCAAGGAAACTACGCCAAACAGAAGGCTATGATCGACTTTCTGGAACAAGTACTTTGATAGGCCCTAGTACCACTCTGGTCTTGGTACCGGATGAACTCGCTTCTCATGGAATAGCACTGACTCCAAGCTCTAACCTTGGCATCAGACACCGCTATGATTAACAAATTCAAAAAACACATCTTGTTGGCATGCGCAGTTCTGTCTATCTCCGCTTCGGGGCAGGCAACCACTGTGTATTTGCGCGACACTCCAACGTCAGGACACTTTGTCCCTGGTCTCTCCCAGAATAATGTCGGTTCCATCAACAACAGCTGGAATGGCACGGCTGGTACCTTGGACCTTGAACTCAGTCTCACCAGCAGCACATCTGGGTTCTTCTCGCTTCTCACCTATTGCATCGACCCGGTTCGCAATCTTGCCGTTGGCCCGGCAAATGGAACTGGCAGCGCCTTCTCGCTGATCAGTATGTTGAGCTACTTCACCAACTACACTCCCGCTGTCGCTAATGCGGGCACCACCACAGACAACATCCAGAAGCTCTGGGCCAATGCCTTTACAGACTCCAAGACCACCGACACTAAAGCCGCTGCCTTCCAGTTCCTGCTCTGGGAATACATCGCGGATTCAGCCTCCTTCGATTTGGACTCAGGCGTAATCAAGGTGACCAGTAGCAGCGTGAAGGCGCAGGCAAACGCCTGGAACTCTGCAATGGCGAACTGGACTTCAGTCGCGGATCTCTCGGTTGTCAGTGGTTTCAACACCAAGCAGAGCTTCATCTATGAGCCAGTCGGCACCGGTACAAATGAAAACGTACCTGAGCCCGGCACCTACGCCTTGATTGGAGCTGGTCTCTTCACCCTCGGCTATTTCCGGCGCAAGTAATTTAGTTCTTCTCTCTTCAATTTCTTAAGGGCCGAACCCCAACAGGGCTCGGCCCATTTTTTATTCCCGGATGCCGACAGAATAAATCGCAAACGCGTAGCTCTTGGCCAATTCTTTGATCCGGTCATAGCGGCCCGAAGCCCCGCCGTGCCCCGCATCCATGTTCATGTTGAGCAGAATCTTGTTGTCACCCTTTTGATTCACTCGCAACTTCGCCGTCCACTTCACTGGTTCCCAATAAGGCACCTGTGAATCGTTCATGCTCGAGAAGATGTACATGTTCGGATACTTCGACGGCACGACGTTGTCATAGGGCGAATACGACTTCATGTACTCATAGTATTCCTGTTTCTCCGGGTCGCCGAACTCATCAGCGTCGGTCGTCGAAAGCGGGATCGTCTTGTCCTGCAGGCTTGAAACCACATCTACAAAAGGAACACCGGCAATCACAGCCTGAAACAGATCGGGCCGCGAGTTCGCAACCGCACCCACCAGCAAGCCGCCAGCGCTAGCACCTTCAATCGCCAGCTTCTTCGAGTTCGTGAAGTTCTGCGCAACCAGCATCTCAGCCGAAGCAATAAAGTCGCGGAAGGTATTCTTCTTCTTTAGCAACTTTCCGTCCTCGTACCACGAGTAGCCCATATCTGTGCCTCCACGAATGTGCGCAATCGCATAAGCAAAGCCGCGATCCATCAAGCTCAGGCGAGTGGCCGAAAAACCGGGGTCCATTGGGATCGCATACGAACCGTAGCCATAGAGCAGCATCGGTGCCTTGCCGTCCTTCTTGAAGCCCTTCTTGTAGGCAACCGTTACAGGCACCTTCGTTCCGTCCTGGCTGGTCGCCATCAGTCGCTCGACAACATAATTCGCCGGGTCGTAACCACCCAACACCTCTTGCTGCTTGAGCAGCGTCCTGGTGCGTGACCCCATGTCGTAATCGTAGGTTGACGCGGGAGTTACCATCGACGAATAACTAAAGCGCAACAGATTCGTATCAAACTCGGCATTGCCGCCAAAATTAAGCGTGTAGGCCTGCTCATCGAACTTGATGTCATGCGATTCGTTCTTCGCCAGATCCACCACGCGCAGCGTATGCAACCCATTGAGTCGCAACAGATAAACGGCATGATTGGCCAGCAACGTCATCCCCTGAACAAAAACGCCCTTTCGGGCCGGAATCACTTCCTTCCAGTTCTTCTCTGATGGGTCGGCTACCGGAGCCGTCACCACCCGAAAATCACGACCCTTGTCATTGATCCGGATGTAGAATTTGTCCGAATGATGACTCATCGAATAGGTGATGCCTTCCTTGCGGGGAATCAGCGTTTTGAAGCTGCCCTCCGGCGTCCTTGCATCCATGTAGCGGTATTCACTCGTCAGCCCGGACGAGATCGAGATCACCAGATACTTTTTCGAAAGCGACTTGCCAATCCCAAGATTGAAGCGCTCATCGTCCTCCTGATACACCAGCTTGTCTTCACTGGCTGCAGTGCCCAGCGTGTGTCTCCAGATCTGATAAGACCGCTTCGTCTTTGGCTGCTGCTTCGAATAAAAAATCGTCTTCCCGTCCTCAGCCCAGGTCGTGTTCCCGATCTTCTCTACGTTGTCGGGCAGATCTTTCCCACTCGCCAAATCACGCACCTTCAGCGTGTACTCGCGATAACCGGTGACGTCGGTGGAATAAGCGAGCAGCTTCTGGTCAGGGCTGACACCCGTGCCCCCGAGCGAGAAAAACTTAAGGCCTTTGGCCATCTCGTTCTGATCGAGCATCACCTCTTCAGCGGCATCGAGCGACCCCTTCTTGCGCGCCGTGATCGAGTACTGTTTACCTTCCTCAGTCCGCGAGTAATAGTAGTAGCCTTCAAACCGGCTCGGCACCGACATGTCCGTTTGCTTGATGCGGCCAATGATCTCCTTATAGACTTTGTCCGCGATCGGCTCCATCGGCTTCATCACCTCTGCCGTGTAAGCATTCTCTGCCTTCACATAATCAATCACGGCCGGGTCTTCGCGATAGCGCATGTAGAAGTAGGGGTCCTGGCGAGTATCGCCAAACACCTTCATCTCTTTCGGAATCGGCTTGGCAACCGGAGGCTTCATTTCATCAGCGGAAAGTAATGTGGTGGACATAAGAATGAGAGTGAGTGAACGGCTAAACATGGGCAGCTTCTTTCGATGGTTTCGAGAGCAGGAGCCACGCCCCAAGCAGGAGCGTCGCAATGCTGATCCACTGTGTATGGACCAGAGGTACAGAATCAAAAAGTGGTGGCTGATCGTGATGTCGGAAGAACTCCACGCCAAAGCGAAGCAGCGAATAAAGAATCAGATACAGGCTAAACAAACCACCCGGCCTCTTCGCCGGGTCATGTAGTTTGAATAGCACTCCAAAGATCAGCAGATCTCCGACGGTCTCGTAGATTTGCGTCGGATGCAGCGGAACTCCGAGTGGCACATTCGAGAATTCCTTGACTTCCGGATTCGTAAATCGAACAGCCCAGGGCCGATTGCATAGCATCCCGTAACAGCACCCGGCCGCATAACAGCCAATTCGGCCAATGGCATGACCCAAGGCGATCCCGGGCGCAAAGCAATCCATCGTTTTCAGCACCGGCAAGCCATTCTTCTTCATGTAGTAGTAAGCAAAAACCAGGGCCAGCACGAAGCCTCCCTGATACACACCAGCCGCCCGCAACGTAGACAGCGAAAACATCTCAGCGGGGTTTTTCGCATAGTACTCCCAGTCGAAGATGAACATCATCAGCTTCGCCCCGGCAAGGCCCGTGATGGCGCAATAGATCACGAGGTCCTGAATCTTCTGCGTCGGCAAGCCCGACCTCAAGGCCAGCTTATTGGTAGACCACAAGCCCGCCAAAAATGCGAGCGCCACCATCACGCCATAGGTAGGAAGAAAGAAGTCTCCGAGATCAATGAGTTTCGGGAGCATGGTTGGGATCAGTCTGCTTTCGGGGTGGGAAGATAAGGTCAAGCGCTATCAATACAGCGCCAATACTGATGCCGGAGTCGGCAATGTTAAAGCTGGGCCACTCATAAGAGCCAAGGAATACCTGAAGGAAGTCAGTGACGCTACCCGAGAATACACGATCCCAAAGGTTGCCTACCGCACCACCAATCACGAGCGAGAGGGCCAGCCGGTTGTAGAGCGTTCCAATCGCACCAGGCTTTGTCGCCTGCCACAGCATCCAGCCAATGAGGCCAAGGATCACTCCAGCCAAGCCAATCAGCACGGTAAGCCTCACTGCTTCAGGCGCAGTCGACAGCATTCCAAATGCCGCGCCGCGATTGCGCGTATAGACAATGTTGAATACATCGGGAATCACGACGATCGTGTCGTAGACCGAGACCCTGGCCTCGATCCACATCTTAGTCGCGCGGTCTAGCGCAAATACGATCAGAGCGATCCACAAAGCTTGAGCGCGCGGAGATCCCATGCTTAGAGACCCAGAATTTCCGTCACCGCGCCAGCGCAGGCAGCACAAGCGGTCGGGACCTTTTCGTTTGACCCAACATCGAACGTGTACTTCCAGCAGCGTTCGCACTTGACGCCGTCAGCCGGCAGCACCTCAACCAGAGTTGCCTCTCCCTGCTTTAGTTCCACTTGCGAAACGATGAAGATCGAAGGAAGACTCCCGGCATAGGTAGAGAGCAACTTAAAGTCCTCAGCGTTGACGGTGATCAGCAACTTCGCCCCAAGCGAAGCACCAATCTTGGCTGCCTCAAGTGCAGGCCGCGTAAGCTCCCGGAAGCTCAACAAACGATCCCAATTCTCCTGCACTGCCGTTACGTCATGAACCACTTCAGCCGGGGTAGGGAAGTGTGCAACGTGGATCGAATCCGGGTCGCCCTGACTCTTCGGCAATTCAGCCCAGGCTTCTTCCGCGGTGAAGGCCAGAATCGGTGCAGACAAACGCAACAGCGCGTGAATCATCCGGTATAGAGCGGTCTGCGCACTACGACGAGCCTTCGCCTTGGGTGCCGAAGTATAAAGCCTGTCCTTGAGCACATCAAAGTAGATTGAGCTCAAGTCGACAGTCGCAAAATTGTAGATCGCCTGATAGACCTTGTAGAACGCATAAGCCTTATAGTGAGCAAGGCAACGCTCGGTGAGGTCAGCCGTCCGCAGCAGAATCCACTGGTCGATCTCTTCCATCTCAGCGGTCGGAACAGCATCCACACCGGGGTCAAACTCATGCAAATTGCCCAGCGCATAGCGGAAGGTATTGCGCAGCTTCACATAAGCCTCAGCCAGCCGTTGCAGAATAACAGGCGACATGCGCACGTCTTCGTTATAGGCAACACTCGATACCCAAAGGCGCAACACTTCTGCGCCATACTGCTTGATCACTTCTTCCGGCTCAATGCCATTGCCCAGCGACTTCGACATCGCCTTGCCATCGGCATCGAGGATCCAGCCACCAGTCACACACTCGCGATAAGGCGCATGTCCCCGCAAGCCAACACCAATCAGCAACGAGCTATTGAACCAGCCTCGGTATTGATCCGCCCCTTCCAGGTACATATCGGCAGGCCAGGGCAGGCCATTCTCTTCCGTCAGTACGGCAAAGCTGCTCGACCCCGAGTCAAACCAGACGTCGAGAATGTCCTTCTCCTTATGGAAGTGATTACCCCCGCACTTCGGACAAGTAAATCCAGGCGGCAATAGATTTGCCGCTTCCTCGGCGTACCAGACATCGGCCGTCTCTTTGGCGAAGCGCTCTAGAATCGGCTCAATCACCTTTTTGTCGGCGATGATGTGGTCGCACGTATCGCAATAGAATGCCGTGATCGGCACACCCCACATGCGCTGACGTGAGACCACCCAGTCGGGCCGCGTTGCGATCATGTTCGAGATCCGCTCTTCGCCCCAGGCCGGAAGCCACTTCACATTCTTGATCGCGTCTAATGCATTCTGCCGCAGGTTATTGCGATCCATGCCAATAAACCACTGCGTCGTGCCCCGAAAGATCGTCGGGTTGTGGCAACGCCAACAATGCGGATAAGAGTGGCTGTAATCGGTCTTCTTCAGCAGCGCCCCATGCGCTTTCAAGATCTCGATCACAATCGGATTCGCTTCCCAAACCGTCTTGCCGGTCAACTCCTCGGGTAAAGTTCCGCTGGCTCCCTCGGCATGATAAAACTTGCCCGCCGCATCCACCGGACAATAGGTCGGGATACCGTAGAGCTGCGAAACCATAAAGTCCTCCATGCCATGGCCAGGAGCGGTATGCACCGCGCCAGTGCCGGCCTCAAGAGTCACGTGGTCGCCCACCAGGCCCATCGAATCGCGCTCCAGAAACGGATGGCGAAACACAGCCTTGTCGAGCGTCGACCCATCAAAGGTCCCAATCACATGAGGCTCGGGCCAGCCGAGTTCTTTGGTTACGGAATCAAGCAATCCTTGAGCGACGATGTACACAACCCCATCCACTTCATTCGCCACATATTCAAAGCGAGGGTGAAAGCTGATGGCCATATTGGCCGGGATCGTCCAGGGAGTCGTGGTCCAGATCAGGCCATAAACTGGCTTGCCGGCAAGGGAAGGATGGATCGACTCGGGCACGCTATGCAGTTTGAATCGAACATAGATCGACGGCGAAATATGGTCTGCATATTCGACTTCTGCCTCTGCCAATGTTGTCTGGCAACTCAAGCACCAGTTCACCGGCTTCAGACCCTTATATACATAGCCCTGATCGTAGAAATCGACGAATGCCCGAGCGATAGCTGCCTGATACGGTGCATCCATCGTTTTGTAAACGTTATCCCAGCGCCCAAAGATGCCCAGGCGCTTGAAGTCTTCCGTCTGCAGGCCGACGTACTTGTCGGCATAGCGGCGGCAAGCCTGGCGAATCTGTACCTGCGTCATTGCGGCCTTCTTCGCACCCAACTGCCCATCCACCTTAATCTCGATCGGTAGACCGTGGCAGTCAAAACCCGGCACATACGGCGAATCAAACCCAGCCATGGTCTTGGACTTCACGACGAAATCCTTCAGCAACTTGTTGAAGGCATGACCCAAATGAATATTGCCATTCGCATAAGGCGGTCCATCGTGCAGAACATATTCCGGCGCTCCGGCTCGCGAGGCTCGAATGCGGTTGTACAGATCCATGTCCTTCCAGCGAGCAAGCATTTTCGGCTCATTCTGAGAAAGGTTAGCCTTCATGGCGAAGGCGGTCTTGGGCAAATTAACGGTTTTCTTGAGATCCACTGATTCTTCCATTGTAGTAAGGTGATAACGAAAACATGCGCTCCCTTATATTTCCTCTCGTTCTCTTCTCCCTGACGGCTCCGGCGCAGAAGCGTCCTGATCTCAACGACGGAGAGATGCATGGCGATGCCCCATACCTGCTCGAAGCCGGTTGGTCGCCCCTGCTCAATGGCAAAGATCTCAGCGGCTGGAAGGGCCAGGGCGACTGGCTCACCACAACCGGAATCCTCTGGGATCGCCTACTCGGCCCCACCAGGCTTCGAGCCGTCCCCGGCCCCACTCCGGGAGGCACCATGCTCAATGGCCCAACCGGCCGAACGACAAACCTCGTCACCGAAGAAACCTTTGGCGACATCGAGCTATACGTCGAGTTCATGGTTGCCAAGGGCTCCAATTCCGGCGTCTATCTGCACGGCCTCTATGAAGTGCAGGTCTTTGATAGCTGGAAGTCCGACGAGCCAGTGACCTCATCCGACTGCGGCGGCATTTATCATCGCTGGATCAACGAAACCGGCGTCGGCGGTTCTGCCCCCAGCCGCAACGCTTCTCGAAAGCCCGGTGATTGGCAGTCCTTCTATATCGCCTTCCGAGGTCCGCGCTTTGATGCAAGTGGCAAGAAGACAGCCAACGCCAAGTTCGTGACGGTAATTCATAACGGCTTCACGATCCAGAAGGATGTCGAAGTCGACGGGCCAACACGCGCCGCACTCAACCTGCCCGAGGCAGCCAAGAACCCGGTAATGCTCCAAGGCGACCACGGCCCTGTTGCCTACAAGAACATTTACTGGCGCCCGCTGCGCACCATCATCGAGCGTTAACGA
Source organism: uncultured Bryobacter sp. (assembly GCA_964653845.1). Taxonomy (GTDB): domain Bacteria; phylum Acidobacteriota; class Terriglobia; order Bryobacterales; family Bryobacteraceae; genus Bryobacter. Next base: position 1,021 of record CAZZGS010000115.1, on the reverse strand, counting down.
TACCCGGCTGCTTGCAGCTCAAACAGCTCGGCATAGCGCGTCCCCTTGGCAAGCAACTCCTCATGGCTACCCTGCTCGAGAATCTTGCCATTTTCCAGCACCAGAATCAGATCGGCCATCCGAACCGTCGAGAACCTGTGACTGATCAGCACGGCGCTCTTGCCTGCAGTCAGATTCGCAAATCGCTGAAAGACTTCATACTCCGCCCGCGCATCGAGCGATGCAGTCGGTTCGTCCAGGATCAACAACTGGGCATCCCGCATGTAAGCGCGTGCCAGCGCGATCTTCTGCCATTGCCCCTGCGACAACTCAATACCGCCTTCAAATCGCCGTCCAAGCATGGTTTCGTAGCCGTCGGTGAGGGTAGAGATTACAGAGTCGGCATAGCTCTTCTCGCTGGCCCGGTCGATGCGTGAGGGGTCCGATAGCGACTCGATCAACCCAAAACCGATATTGTCCCCAGCGGTCGCATCGTACTTGAGGAAATCCTGAAAGATCACCCCAATCTCACGCCGCAACGACTCCGGGTCGTAGTCGCGAAGGTCCTTACCGTCAAGCGTAATGCGTCCCGAACTCGGATCGTAAAGCCGGCAAAGCAGCTTGACCAGCGTCGTTTTCCCCGCACCATTCTCACCCAGTAGCGCGATCTTCTGACCTGGAGCCAAGTGAAAACTGATCCCGTTCAGCACCGGCTTGGCCGCCCCAGGGTAACCAAAGTGCACATCCTCAAACCGGAAACCTTCGCGAATCGGATTGGGCACCGGCAGCGGGTTCGCGGCAACGGGCAGTGCCGGCTTGGTCTCGAAGAAGTCGAAGAGGTCGCGGACGTATAGCGCCTGCTCGGCGACACGGCTGATATTCTGAAAAATCGAGCTCAGCAGGCTGCGCGAATTCGAGAAGGCGCGAGTCAAAAAAATCAGGTCCCCAATCGTGATTGTCTTCGCAATAGCCTGTTGCAAAATATAAACAAAACTCGCATAGTAGGCGGTATTAGGCAGCAGTCCCCATAGATAGTTGACGG
>CAZZGS010000114.1:2136-10002 GCA_964653845.1 uncultured Bryobacter sp. | reverse complement strand
GTGCCGGGGCTGTGGCTACGGCGGCACTCGCTGCACCGCTGGCGATGGGGGCGGCAAGCAGGGCGGGGATCTCGCCTTTTCTGATGGCGATCATTGTTGGCAATGGTGCCAATGCGGGGAATCTCTCGCCACTCTCCCCAATCGGAGTGATTGTTGATAAGACACTGGAAAGATCGGGATTGGGCGAGGCGCACTGGCGCGTGTTCTGGAATCATCTGATCGCACATTTTGTGATCACCGCGATTGTTGTAATCGCGCTGGGTGGGTGGGCTATCTGGCGTCAACGATCAGAGAAGGCAGAAGTGGTGCGGCTCGACTGGGCGGGGCGGAATTGGCTTACCCTGGTTGTGATTGGAGTGTTGATGTTGGCAGTTGTAGTGTTGAAGGTGCCTGTGGGGCTGGGGGCTTTTGCGGCTGCGACGGTTTTGACTATTTTGCGTGCAGCACCTGAGGCCATAGTGGTATCGAAGATGCCGTGGGGCATCATGATTATGGTGACGGGGATGAGCGTGTTGATTGCGATGCTGGAACGGACTGGTGGCCTGGAGTTATTCTCGGCAGCGATCGCACGGTTCTCCACGGTGCATACGATCACGGCGGTTGTGGCTTTTGTGAGTGGGTTGGTGAGCGCGTATAGCAGTACTTCCGGGGTGGTGTTGCCGGCCTTTCTGCCGATGGCGCCGAAGCTGGTGGCGCAGTTGGGCGGCGGCGATGTGATCGCGATTATTTCGTCCATCAATCTGGGGAGCCATCTGGTGGATGTGTCGCCGCTTTCTACGATTGGGGCGATGTGTATTGCGGCGGCTGGGGCTGAGGTGGATAAACAGGATTTGTTTCGCAAGCTGATGATCTGGGGCTTGTCGATGTCGGTGGCTGGCGCTGTTGCGAGTTTTTTGTTTTTTGGAGGATGGTTGCAGTGAATCTGATTCAGTTGTTTGATTTGAGTTTGCGTGGGCGAGCCGATGTTGAGGCTCTGGAGTGGCAGGGGCGTGTGTATACGTTTGGCGAGCTGGACCGGCGTAGTGACCGGATGGCTCAGGCGCTGGCCGCGCGCGGGCTTGTAGCAGGGGAACGGATGGCTGTCTACCTTGCCAATTGCGTTGAATACATCGATCTTTATCTTGCTTCGCTGAAGCTGAGTGCGATCTTTGTTCCGGTGAATATTCTTTACCGCGAGCGAGAGCTGGCGCATATCGTAAGCGACGCGAGGCCGCTGTTGTTTATAAGCGCTGATGAGTTGCCTGAGTTGATGGCTGAGGCTGAAGAGTGCGAGTCGATCCGGCCTATTGCGCATGTTGATGGCGACGATGGGGCGGCGATTATCTATACGTCGGGGACGACGGGTGTTGCGAAGGGGGCGGTGCTGACGCACAACAACTTCGCGGCCAATGCCGTGAACCTGATTACTGCCTGGCAGATGAATGCATCTGACCGGTTGTTGCTGGCACTGCCGCTCTTTCACGTGCATGGACTGGGAAACGGCCTGCATTGCTGGCTGATGGCGGGCTTTCGGGTGAAACTGCTGGAGAGGTTTGAGGCAGCCAAGGCAGAGGAAGAGTTTTTGAGTTTTAAGCCGACGGTGTTCTTTGGAGTACCAACGATGTACGTGCGGCTGATGCAGTGTGCGGCGTCGATCGGTGAGAATGTTCGGTTGTTTGTTTGTGGATCTGCGCCTTTGCCCGCGCAGTTGCTGGAGGAATTTCGCGAGAAGTTTGGCTCGACGATTCTTGAGCGCTACGGGATGACCGAAACGTTGATGAATGTCAGTAATCCGTATGTGGGTGAGCGGCGTGCCGGGAGCGTTGGTTTGCCACTGCCTGGGATCTCGGTGAAGGTGGTGGATGGCGAGGTATTTGTGAAGGGGCCGAATGTGTTTGCGCGCTATTGGGGCAGGGAAGAAGCGACGCGGCTCGCGTTTGTCGATGGCTGGTTTCGGACTGGCGACATTGGTTCGATTGCCGAAGACGGTTATGTGACGCTGGCTGGGCGCAAGAGCGATTTGATTATCGCCAGTGGTTTTAATATCTATCCGCGCGAGATCGAGGAGTTTTTACTTGAGCATCCAGAGGTGGCTGAAGTGGCCGTGGCTGGGCGGCCGGATGCTGTGAAAGGGGAAGTGCCGGTGGCTTACGTTGTCGCTCGAGGGGCTTGTGATGTAGCGGAGTTGGAGCGCAAGTGCCGTGCGGCGCTGGCTTCATTTAAAGTACCGAAAGAATTTGTACTAATGGAGGCCCTGCCCAGGAACGCCCTGGGCAAGGTTCAAAAGCATTTGCTGCCTAAAAGGTCAGCTTGAGGGCGCCCTGCCAGGAGCGGGGAGGGTCTTGTCCGGTGATGGTGCCGAAGGCGCCTGAAGTTACCGACGTGTTGGGATTGGCCAGATTAGTGAAGTTGGCGGCGTTGAAAGTCTCAGCGCGGAACTGAAGCTTCCAACGTTCGGTGATCATGAAGTTTTTGATCAGGCCGCCATCGATGCGAGACTGGATTGGGCCGCGGATTCCATTGAAGCGGATGGGGAAGCGGCGGAGGTTTGAGGCAAGCTGCAGAGCGTTGTTGCGCTCAAAGCCGGCGTTGACGTTGAACCACTGGTCGACGCTGCGCTTATCTTTGGGCAGAAGGACGTTCTTGAGGTCGCCGTTAAAGATGGCGTTGCCGAAGCCTAGGGGAGCGCCGGATTGATACTGAAAGGCACCGGTAAGCTGCCAGCCGCCAGCGATACCGTCGGTCCACTTATTCCAGTTGGCGCCCCAGTGGCGTCCTCTGCCGAAGGGGAACTCGAAGATTCCAGAAGAGGTGAAACGATGGGTGCGATCCAGGTCTGATACCACTTCGTAAGGAGTAGGATCCTGAACGTTGAGCATCTCGGTAGCCTGCATGTTCTTGGACCAGGTGTATGAGGTTTGCGTTGTGAAGCCCTTGCTGAAGCGCTTTTCCAGACGCATCTGCAGGGAGTGATACCAGGCGTAGCCGATGGGCTCGTAGATGTTTACGTTGCCGAATTGCGGGAAGGGGCGGAGGAGGCTGCCGCGGTTGGTGTTGGCACCGAAAATGGCGTTGGTGCCACGAAGCGGGTTGGGGAAATTCGCACCGAGATAGTTGATGGTGGTTTGGTCGCGGGTTGGGCTGGTGGAGAGGTACTGTGCGGGGAGGAAGTTCAAGTTGCGCAGCACGTTAAGCCGGGTGGAGCGATTGCCGACGTAGGAAGCTTCCAGCAGGAAACTACCGATAGTGCGCTGCATGCCCATGCTCCAACGCTGCGCGTAAGGATTTTTTCGTGCATTGGGAAATGCGTTGACACCTTGGCCGATGTTGGTGAGAAGGCCCCCTGCGGCTCCGGCGGGCTGCACAAGGCCAGCCGGGAATGGGTTTGCTGTGGTCGCCGGGTACGTAACGCCATTGTCGAGAGACGCCTGAATTGGCGTATTAAGGCTGAAGCCCGCAGGCTCGGTGTTTGTGTAAAGAGTTCCGAGTGGAGCGGTGTAAAGCCCGTAGCCGGCGCGAAGGATGGTCTTGGTATCGATCTGGTAGGCGATCCCGAAGCGGGGCATAAAGTTGCCCTTGGCAGTATTCCAATAACCGCGGGGGTTGCCATTGGCGGCGGTGAAGGTGAGCCCGCCGAGGACACGGAACTGGCTTAAGGGTAGTTCGGGGATGGGCGCGGCGGCATATTGGGCACGTGCCTGGGCTTCTATTGGACTCGCTGTTGTCGCGTCGAAGTTGCGGATGGCGCGGTTGTATCGCTCGGTAGTTTCCGATTCAACTTCATAACGCAAGCCGATGTTCATTGTCAGCTTGCGGGAGAGCTTATAGTCGTCCTGGACATAGAAGCCATAAATGGAATTTCGTTCCGCGTAGGATGCGTTGACTCCCATGGCACCGCTGGGCACGCCGAGAAGGAACGAAGCGATTTCGCCGCCAACCTGAGGCGGGGCGGCCGTATCTAGCGGGCCTCGCGTAAAGCTGGAATTGAAATTAAAGTCGGGTGAGGTGCTATTTGGAAAGCGATTGCGATTCTCCCGCAGGTTGCGCCAGTCGAAGCCGAAGCGCAGATTGTGCTTGCCTTTGTTCCAAGTGAGGGTTGAGTTCAGATTATGAAGAAGCGATGCGGTTGTGCCGTCGCCGGATTCCCAATTGGATGCCGTAGACCAAGGGGCGACATTGAGGCGTGGGAATGTGGCTGTGGTCTTGTCGATAGAGTTGACCAAGCTGGAATTCAAGCCGAGGCTGGCGAGATTGAAGCCTTGGGAGACACGCCTTTCCGGGAACTCTTGTTGCGTGAGCCCATAGCGAACATTGAGCAGGAGCGAGGGATTGAGTACATAGACGTCATCGAAGGCGGCACCGCGATTTATGCGGTTGAGGATGACGCCACTGGGCTTGTCATTGCCGAAGAAGCGGTTCTTGTCTTCCTGCCAATAGTCACGGTGCAAGCGGACAAAGATGCGGTGATTCTCAGAGAAGGCGTGATCGACGCGGCCGATGTTGGTCCAATAGGTTTCGAGGGCCTTGGTTGCCAGGAAGAAATTCTGACGGAAGTCTGAGGTTCCGGGCTGATTGGGTAAGGGGAAAGCCTCAAGGAGCTTTTGAGCCACCGGATCTAGCCGCGAGGGAGGAATGATGTTGCCTGGGAAGGGCGTGCGCTGAAAGCGGCCACCGGCGACGGCTGTTGTCGAGAAGGGGTCGTAGACCTGATTGTTTGCGCTGAGGCGGAGGAGTGGAGAGAGATCGCCGCGGCGCATCTCGGCTGTTGGCACTGTAACTACCGCTGCGCCGTTCGGGTCGCCGAAGAGGTTTGCTTCAAAGGCGTAGAACCAGAAGGTACGGTTCTTGCCGGAGTAGACCTTGGGGATCGAAAGTGGGCCGCCGGCTGAGCCGCCGAAACGGTTGTCTTGATAGAGCGGGAGCTTCTGGCCGGTGCGGTTCTGGAAGATCGTTGGGGCGTCGAGCTTTGAATGACGGAACCATTCATGGAATTCGCCGTGCAACATATTGGAACCCGACTTGGTGGTGACGTTTACATTAGCACCGAGCGAGAAACCGGCGGAGGCATCGAAGGCCGCCGTCTGCACTTTGAATTCGGCGATCGAAGTTTGTGGTGGCGAGAAGGCGACCCGAGGGGCGGTGCCGTCGGAGTAGACGTTGACGACACCGTCGATGGTGAAGTCGTTGTTGTTGTTGCCGGTTCCATTAGTGCCGAAGGAGCTGGGCGCTGAGTTGAAGGGCGCTTTGCGGAGGCGGAGGTTGGTGCCGTTGACGGTGCCAGGGGCTAGATGGACGAGGTCCATGGCGTTGCCGGCGAAAAGAGGAAGTTCTTCAATGCGGCGCTGGTCGATGACCTGGCCGAGGGAAACATCGGCGGCGTTGAGGAGCGGGGTTTCCGCTTTAACTTCAACCGATTCGCTGACCTGGCCGACCTTCATCTCGATGTCGAGGGTGACTGTTTCAGTAGTTCGCACCTGGACGCTCGAACGGATCATTTTGGAGAAGCCCGGGGCCTCCACTTCGATGTTGTACGAGCCAGGGTTCAAGTACGGCGCGCGATAGTCGCCGTTCCCGCTGGAAGTGGTGTTGAGCGTGAGTCCTGTCGCCGTATTCGTGATCTTGATGGTGGCGTTGGCTAGAGGGCTGGCGGATGAATCGGTAATCCGCCCGAGGATAGTTCCGCGGGGGTCTTGGGCTGTTGCGACCAGCGCTAGAAGTACAAGCGCCGGTAAATGGGGAAAGTTGATATACCACATATAGTTGTGCCTAATATATCAGAACGGTGAATTTGACGAGTGCCAGGACTGGAGGACTTGCTTCAAGCCTTGCCTGGCAATCAGAGCGGAGGCACGATCGGCATCTGCGCTTTTTTCTTTGAGGAGTGCCTGAACCAAGCCTTCTCGCAGCCATTGTGGATGCGATGCAGTGGCGTTTGATTCGAGCAGGGCATGAAGGAGTTCGTGGCGAATTGTGTGAGGTTTGGAGTTGGGTGGGAGTTTAACGTTACGGCCTCTGGTTGCGCCGTGGACTCGATCGAGGATGCCGGTTGCATCGCGGAAAGCTTCGCGGCTTGGGTAGATTCGTATGACAGGATTGGCGTTGAAGCCGGTTAAGGCCTCAAGTGCGACTAGATCTTTTTCAGCCTGGGCCAGAACTTGATTGTCACGGGACGGATTGGTTGTGAAGAGGGTAATGCGAGGGGTTTTGAGGGACGTCCAGTGGAGGCCCGATGCATTGATGCCGATGCGAGTTCCGGGATAGTATTCTGCGAGGATCTCGACGTGGGTCTTAGCCTTGGCGGCCATTCGCTCGGCGCTGGTTTGTGGAAGGCCGATACCGTGGCCGCGACCGACGCCGGTGAAGGTAATCGCCTTCTGCTTGAGGCTGACTTCAAAGAGTCGTGAAGGGAGTTTCTCCCAGCCGATGGTGCGGCCGACAAGCAGGCGGAAAGCGGCAGCCTCGGCTGGATGACCAAAGACATCGAGTGAGCGGGCACGCCCGGAGGGCTCTCGACTGGTGACGCCGAAGGTGGGTTTGATCACAGATAGATTGAGTGTTGAAGCTAATTGCGCGATTGATGTGGACCAGGTCCAGTGGGCGTCTGGCTGATCTTGCCACCAGGGATCTTTGCGCCGCTTGAGGTATGGCGCGTCGCCTGCCGACTCAAGCCAGCCGCCCGAGTCGGCGTGATAGTAGGTGGCTGCGGTCTTGCCTTCAAACCACAAGAGCTCGGAGGTGGTGGATTCTACGGCGTCTCGAAGGTCCTTACGCTCGTTGAGGGTGAAGCGTGCGTCCTGACAGTGTGTGGTGTCGCAGAAATCGAAGCCCTCTTCGGAATGGCGGCGGCGGAAGTGTGCGGCATAAGTGCGGGCGGCGATGGCCATAGCCTGTCGAGACGCGTTGGCCTTGAAGCCGCTAGCTTCGCCGTGCAGGACTGCGCTTACGTAGTCTTCCAGTGGGACTTGTGTAGTGAGTAGGTAGCGATTGTCTTTGAACTCGACTTTCAAAGTACCTGGCGATTTGAGTTTGGTAAGACCGGTATCGATCAGAGTGCCTTCGGGATAGTTGCCGGGTTTGAGGTTGAGCGATGTGGGTGGGTTTTGCCAAAAGAGCCGCAGGCTGACTTTGGACGGATCGAAGGTCTCTGGCTGGGTAGCAAAGAGGCTGCTGAAGATTTTGGCAGCGTACGGGGCGGCATCGCCACCGCCTGAGCCGGAGTCGAGATGGAGCACGAGGAGATAGCGCGGTTGTGCGGCTGGGGCGTAGCCAATGAAAACAGCCGAGGTGCTGGTTGTGCCGGTCTTGCCTGCCACGGTTGTGGCCGGGATGGCGGCAAGTCTGGCTGTGCCATAGCTGACGGCTTCTTCCATGCCAGCAAAGATTGGGCGGAGGCGTTCTTCGCGATGACGGGTGATAAGGCGCTTGGTGGCGTTCAGGAGATCATTCAGCGTCAATGTGGGCGCTCGATAGTTGAGGCCGAAGCGGGCGTAACCACGTTCCAGATCGGCGGCTTCCATACGGGCGATGAGTTGATCGAAGAACTCGTTGTTTGAATAGGCGAGAGCTTCGGGTGCCTTCAATGATGCCTTGTAGAGGCCGGCTTCGATGAAGGCCGCCAGGGTAAAGGGTTTCAAGACTGAGCCAGGCCGCAGGGGCAACGTGTTGGCCCGGGGTTGATTCCAAAAGGCAATGGTCTTCGAAGCCTTTAGATCGTAAACAAGGGCAGAGCCTGAGCGGTTAATAAAGAGTGGCTTCAGGTCCTGCGACAAAGCAAGAGAAGCCAAGAGGATCCAGGCGCTGAAGCGAAGCACTCCTCTATTGTGATCCTAGAACAGGATTTTCATCACCAGCACGACTTGGCGAGTCTGATTGTTCTGTGCCGGGTTG